>NZ_CP116902.1:2932500-3175000 GCF_028471905.1 Aneurinibacillus uraniidurans
ACCTTATTCCCTTCTTGTTTGCTGAAAACTATGGTAAAACTGGTTATAGCTTCACTAATTCTATTTAGAAAAGGAGAGTTGTTCACTTGTTTCGCATTGTTTACGTACGCGTGTCCACGGCCTTCCTACTAGCCGCCGCACTGTACACTGTTTTGTCATGGTTTCCCTCATCGGTACAGGCAGAGACTAACACTCAGTTTTACATCGATGAAAACGGAAGTCTTCAAATGAATACAAATACGATCACGGGCGAGTCCCAAGTTTCAGAAGAACAAATGCTTAATTTTGCCCGTAAGGTGAATCCAAAGTTCCCCGCCGATCTTCCGGCTCTGTATCTGTCTATTGGCAACAAATACGGCATTCGAGGCGATGTAGCCTTCTGTCAAATGCTTAAAGAGACCGGATACTATCGCTTCGGTGGTGATGTTCGCGCAAGCCAGCATAACTATGCAGGTCTTGGCGCCTCTGGCAAAGGAAAACAGGGGCTGGCTTTTGCAACCCCACAAGATGGGGTGCGGGCCCATATCCAGCATCTGTTTGCCTATGCTACTAAAGAAAATATTCCAGAGGATGAAAAAATCATCGACCCACGCTTCCGCTATGTTTCTCGCGGCAGTGCCCCTTACTGGACAAGCCTAAACGGAAAATGGGCCATTCCCGGGCGCGGATATGGTCAAGATATTCTTAGACTTCATGAGAAAATCATATCGCAAAAACCATAACAAAAGCCTGAAACTACTGCAAATGCAGTAGTTTCAGGCTTTTTTCTTACTTCATGTTATTGTATGCTAACCTTCTCTTTCACTTGCAGATAGCGATATAAAATAACAGCCGCTTCCGCTTTCGTTAGCTGGCGCTGCGGCTCAAATTCATTCTGCGCATCTGTATTCATAATGTGTAAACGTTTTACAAGACCTGCATACCCTTTATGCTTCATTGATGCTGCATCTGCTAAAGGTATATCAAAAACACCGTCGATCTCAGCTAACTTATCGTACCCAAGCCCCCGCACCACAATGTCTGCGATAAACTCACGTGTAGCTGCTCCATTCGGATCAAAGTTCATCGCTTCTTTCTTCAGGAGACGCTGCTGCACAGCCCATTCTACCGCCTGACTGTATTCACTGTCTTGCCCAACATCACTAAATGTCGGATTCGAAACACCTGGATAATAATTATACAGATAACGGTGCATCGAGTAGACAAGATTCATCAACTCTCCACGTGTAAGCTTCTGATCCGGGTTCACCTTTCCATCTTTCACTTCAATTAAGTTTGCTTCTATTATTTTTTGAAGCTCTTTTTCCAGTGCATGTCCTTTAATATCCTGAACTGGCAGTCCCGTATTATTTACAAGCTGATTTCCGTACGTTTTCCATTCCCCTGTTCGTGCGTCCATGTACTGTGTCATATAAGGAAGAAAAGTCTTATCCTTGAGACCAATCGTGTACATTAGCTTCGCCGAACGATTAGTCTTTCCATCTGATGGATTATATGGGCTTGGTGCTAGATAGTTTAACTCTGCTTTCAGAAGACCGACAATCTTCTCCTTTGCCTGCTCCGGAGAAATGACATTTTTTATTTCCGGAAGTGACTGCTTAAATCCATTGAAATTATAATTGGTAATATCTCCTGTTTCAGCATCTACTGTAACCCATGCTCCTTCACCGATGACACGGACACCCTTTTCTTTCCGCACAAATGTTATGGAGTAATTCAAAATTTTGTCCGGATCACCATTATACAAATTCGGTGTCACACTCGCGATGTACAAGCTTGATAGGCGCCCCGGAACTGCACGACGTACATACTCTTCCGCCTTTGCCTGCGCCTGTTGCTGTGTCACATTTACCTTGATTGCAGCGCCGTCTCTCATTTTCATGTCGTACGCCATTCCGTATGAGTTCATGTTAATGACCTCACCTGTCTCGGCATCTACTGTTGCATTTGTATATTTAGATGTACCATCTTTGGATTGCCAGGAGATATCCCATATTTTACGTTTATACGGCATCGTTTCTTCCCGGTAACTCTTGCCTTGTAATTCCATCTTATCATCCAACTGCACCATTTGACGTGCTCTCGCCATTGCCTGATCTGCATCAAGTTTCAAATTCGTCGGCACGGATACAGAAGTAGAGGACAATGGTGTAGCGCTTTGAACGGTATAGCCCGATTCCAATCCTGTGTTAATATCAAGCGGCTTACCTGTTCTCGCATCAATCGCAGCCGTCGGAAGTGTGCCATAGAACGAATCTGTCAACTGGACAGAAGGGACATAAGCTAGTTCCACTTTACCATTTGGTCGATCCGTGTTTGGTAAATACGCTACTTCCATTTGCAGATTATCTGTATAGTTCTTCAAAACCTCTTCCTTTGATTTCACCTGTCCTTTTTCAAATGTAAGCTTTTTGTCCCAGGAGAAGTCCAGATATCGCATATTTCCTTTGCGATCATATGAAAGGCGCAATCCCTGATTTACTACCGGAACTCCGTCTTCAAGTCGTTCAAAATAGAGGGAATGGTCAAAAAACTGATTCCCTGTATTACTACGAAATTGCTTCTCTGAATCGGCATTAAGTCGTAGATTGTTAGCATATGGCCCGTATTGTTTTTTTACAAAAGAGCGGGCATCCTCAATCACTTTTTCATAGTCCATCTTTGGAGGGAGCGGGCTTGCCAGCCCTTCCTGAGAAGACCAGCGCTGAATGCTCAACAGCGTTCCATCATTTGCATCAATCGATACAGTAATTCCACCTTGTTCCTCTGGTGTATCAGAACGCCATGACAAATTCCACTGGGTCCGTTTCAGATAATTGTTGGCGTCAAGCTCTACGCGCTCTTCCTTGTAAGAATCAGGGATCGAAACAATTTGTTTCGCTTTCTTTATAGCCTCTTCCCGTTTAATAGCTGTATCAGTTTCTTGTACGGTAGAAACCGCAACTTTATCTGCTTTTACCTCTTGTGCAAAAACATTATAGGGTAACATGCCCCCTGTTAGGATAACACCTGCCATAACTGCTCGCGTCCATCGATACTGTCTGCGCTTTTCCATGCACACACTCTCCCCTTGTACTTTTTCCATTACAATATGTATGACGAGATTTATAAGTAATTGTTTCAATTTTTTCTAAAAATAAGAAAAAAATAAGCACCCTGCTTTTCACAGAGAAAGGCAGGGTGCTTTATGTCAGATTATTTTATCCATTTAGTACGGTTCCCCCATTTACATGAATGACCTGGCCGGTAATATAAGAAGCATCCTCAGAGGCAAGAAACACATAGCTTGGTGCCAGTTCATCCGGCTGCCCTGGGCGCTTCATCGGCGTATTTTTACCGAACTGCGCCACCATCTCCGGTGGAAAAGTAGCGGGAATCAGTGGTGTCCAGATCGGTCCTGGTGCAACTGCATTGACGCGAATACCTTTTTCTACAAGCGATTGCGACAGCGATCGTGTAAAAGATACGATAGCACCTTTACTTGATGAGTAATCAATTAACATCGGATGTCCTTTATACGCTGTAATGGATGCCGTATTAATAATCGTGCTGCCCAGTTTGAGATGAGGAAGCGCAGCTTTTGTCAAATAGAACATGGAGAAAATATTCGTCTGAAATGTGCGATGCAGTTGTTCGGATGTAATGTTTTCGATCCCATTCTGCACATGCTGCTCACCCGCATTATTTACAAGAATGTCAAGACGACCGAATTCACTCACAACTTTTTGGACAGCATCCTCGCATACGTGCTCATTGCCCACGTCCCCAGTAATGAGCAGGCAGCGCCTTCCTTCCTTTTCGATGAACTGTTTCGTTTGTTCCGCGTCCTCATGCGCTTCCAGATATAAAATGGCAACATCTGCTCCCTCTTTTGCATATGCGATGGCCACTGCTCGCCCAATGCCGCTGTCACCGCCGGTAATAAGCGCAGCTTTTCCTTGTAGCTTTCCAGCTGCTTGGTACGATGCGCATTCTGCCGCAGGCTGTGGCGTCATTTGCGCTTCAATGTCTGGCTGTAGATATCCTTCTTGAGCAGGCTGAGTTGAAGGGGCAACGATACGATCTGACTGATTCATGTGGATCGTCTCCTTTCTAAAATACGTCTAGGCTACACTAGATGTTGTTCCCCTTTTTCCTCTTCCTGACACAAAAAAAGGACGAAACCACGCGGCTTCGCCCCTCCTACTATTTCAGCATTGCTGCATAGACTTGCTCATCAAGTGCCTTCGCTTTTTCCAAATCATACGTTTTCTCGAAAACGGGTTCCTGAGTGATTTTTGCGCCCCAGAACATCGTTTCGTACACGCCTTTGATCGCAACCTCAATGTTGGATAACGGCATCGCTACTCCTTCCATCTTATCTTCCAGAATGGTGCAGCTTCCAGCGATGGAATACACGGTACCCAGTCCGATCACACATAACGTTACGTTTGGATTCGCCTTTACGTTCGCTACGATTCGGGATGAATTCGTTACTGAGAAACGTACACGGTCAGCCGCCGCTGCCTTCACCCATGAAATTGCATTTACATTTGGTACATTCGTCTCTGCGTCAACTGTGCTTAAAAGCACCAATGTTTCACCGTTGAACAGTTCCATCTGCTGTTCTGTTAATGCTGTTGGGACCTCTTGTTTGCCTGCCATATTCGTTTCCTCCTACATCGCTTTTTTTCCTTTGCCGAGGTAAGCAGCACGCACTTCCGGATTCGTGGCAACTTCACGAGCAGTTCCGCCAATCACAATCTGACCGCGTTCCAGCACACAGGCATGATCAGCAATCCCTAAGGCAGCTTTGACATTCTGCTCGACGAGAATAATAGTCGTGCCGAATTCATCTTTTAACTGCCGCAGCATTTCCATAATGCCTTTGACAATGAGCGGTGCTAATCCGAGAGAGGGTTCATCGAGCATAAGCAGCTTCGGATTCGCCATCAGGCCGCGTGCAATCGCTACCATTTGCTGCTCTCCTCCACTCAAAAGCCCACCCGGACGATCAAGCATTGATTGTAAGCGTGGAAATACCTCAAGTACTTTTTCATAATCGTGCATAACCTGACGGTGCTCCCGGCGAAATCGATGGTACGACCCTAGCATAAGATTATCTTTTACAGAAAGAGAATCAAATATTTGCCGACGTTCCGGAACAAGCGCAATGCCTTTTTTCACAACACTCTCGGCTCGCATGCCTCTAATATCTTCGCCTTCAAACATAATTTTCCCTTCTTTTGGATTGTAAACTCCGGCAATGCTTCCAAGCAGTGTGCTTTTGCCTGCTCCATTCGATCCGACAATCGCAAAAATCTCTCCTTTTTCAAGCGAGAAGGTAATCCCGTTTAGGACATGCAAATAACCGTGATACGTATGGAGACCGTTTACGCTTAGCATATAATCTCCTCCTCGCCCTCTTCTCCGAGGTACGCAGCAATGACCCTCGGATTGTTATAGATCTCTTCTGGTGTTCCTTCTGCAATCTTGCCTCCGTAATCTAATACGACGATGTTATCGGCTACCGCCATAACGGTTTCCATGTCATGTTCAACAAATAAGAACGTCATGCCCTGCTCGCGCATTTGCAAAATTACCCGGACAAGCTCGCGTGATTCCTCTGGATTGAGCCCAGCCATCGGTTCATCAAGCAAGATCAGTTTTGGTTCAGACGCGGCTGCACGGGCAATCTCAAGCAGGCGTTGGTTGCCGTATGGTAGAAGAGCCGCGCTCTCGTATGCGTATGGAAGCAAACCTACCGCCTCTAGGTAGCCAAGCGCCTTTTCTACCATCTCTCGCTCTTCCCGTCCAACGCCAGGCAGGCGAAATCCTGCTCCAAGCAAGCCCGTGCGCGTCCGCAGGTGCATGCCGGTCATCACATTCTCAATTACCGTCATATTGTTGAAAACCTGTAAATTTTGAAAGGTACGGGTAATGCCAAATTTCGCAATCTGATGCGGCTTTTTGCCCGCAAGTTCCTGCCCTTGAAATCGAATCGATCCAGTTGTCGGTGGCATCAGTGCCGTAATCATATTAAACAGTGTTGTCTTCCCTGCTCCATTCGGACCGATAACCGCTACGATCTGCTGTGGATGCATAACGAATGACACGTCATGAACAGCTGTAACCCCCCCGAAACTTTTGGTTATATTATCAACTTCCAAGAGTATAGGCGCTGTCATTATTTCTCCCCTCCTGCCATCCGTACCGTAGTTTCAGTTTGTTCCTCTGAAGCTGTCACTACAGGAGCAGCCGCTATCGGTTTCACTTTCTTTGTGCTGAACCACCTACCTGCGACCTTCTGTAGGGACGGCAGCAAACCTTCCGGCATGTAGATCAGAAGCGCAACAAGCAAGATGCCAAAAAATACAATTTCGAATTCTCCGCCCGCATTGCTTATGACCATTGGGATCACTTCTTTTAATCCTTCGCTTAAAAAAACAAACGCCATGGCTCCTACCAGCGGCCCCCATATATTCGCCACACCGCCAATAATAACCATGATCAAAAAATTAATGGATGCTGTTGCTTCAAACAATTGTGGACTAATAAATGTAATGTAGTGAGCATACAAGCTTCCAGCAACAGCTGCATACGCAGCACTCATCATAAAAACTTGTAGTTTATACGTCTGGCTATTCACTCCGATTGCATTCGACGCTACTTCACTGCCGTGAATGGAACGAAGTGCCCGGCCAACCCGTGATTGAATGATATTACGCGCAAATAGAATGCCACAAAATGCAAGCGGCCAGACTAGATAGTAATAGTCCATATCTGTTATAAATTCCATACCAAACAAATTCAGTACTGGAATACCCGAAAATCCATCTAGACCACCTGTCAAGCTCTTAAACTGCTTAAAAAAGATAAAAATAATCACGCCAAAACCGAGTGTCGCTAGCCCAAGATAATGCTCTGTTAGCTTCAATGCTGGCACACCTATGATGTACGCAATCACAATCGCTACGAGAATACCAACCAGAATACCAGCCAAAGCGGGCCAGCCTAACTTCACCGTGCAAATCGCTGATACATATGCTCCTATTCCATAAAAAGCCGCATGTCCAAGCGAAATCTGCCCAGCATATCCCATCAGCATCGATAACCCCGTCCCGACAATCGTATACAAGCCGACCAGTACCATCATGCCATGCACGTATGGAGATGGGATAATGATTGGAAGAACGAGAAGGATCGCAAGCAGCAGGAGCGGGCCCTTAAGACTTCGATTGTACAGTAAAGCAACTCCCGTTTTCATACACACACCTCCTTACACCCGTTTTCCAGACGATTTAGCAAAAATTCCGTTTGGCAATAAAAATAAAACGAGCAGCAGTACCCCGAAACTGACCGCATCTTTAAAGCCGGTCGTCCACAATCCTTCTGTAAAAGATTCCAGCAGTCCAATAATCATCGCGCCAAGAATAGCTGCAGGAGCATTGGAGATTCCACCTATCACCGCAGCAATAAACGCTTTCATCCCAAGCATTAAGCCCATATTGTAGGAAGCACCGGAGATCGGTGCGATAATAATGCCTGCAATCGCGCCAAGTCCGCCACTCACACTGATAGACAGAAATGACATTTTTTCCGGTCGAATGCCCATCAGTCTGGCGGCAAACCGATTCACAACACAGGCAATGACCGCTTTGCCGACAAATGTTTTCTCAAAAAACAAATACATAGCTACCAGGCTTAAGAGGGAGACGACTATCGCCCATACGCTCTGCTGCTGAATAATCGCACCGCTAATTGAGAAGGGCTGCCCGTCAGTAAGCGGACGCAGCATATGCGGCTCTGTCCCCCATATGAATAAGGCAATCCCCCGAAATGCAATGGCAACACCAATCGTAATAATAATGAGCGTTGGCACACTCGAGTGTCGGGCCGGATAAATCGCCACCCGCTCAAACAAACCGGCGATCAACACGACAGCGAGAATGCTTATGATGATCGCCACCCCATATGGCAGACCTGCCCCAACCGCTGAAACACATATAAGAGCACCAAGCATCGCAAATTCACCCTGCGCGAAGTTAAGTACACCGGTAATGTTATACGTAATAACAAATCCCATCGCGATTAGCGCGTATATACTGCCAATCGTCAATCCGGAAAAAATAAGCTGAACGATCTGACTAAGGGACTCCACGCTCTATCACTCCCCTGGATTATTTTCTTGCCAAAATATCGTAAAAAGAAAGGAAGGCCGACTCCCGCTCCACCGGAAAGCGGATGCCGGAATCAGCCTGTCCCTATTAGTTCTCTTTCAATGTCCACTTGCCATCTTTGATTTCAATAATCGCCAGGGAGTCAGATTTCAGACCATTATGATCTTCTGCTGACATATTGAATGTGCCGGTTACCCCGACAAACCCTTTCGTATCTTCCATCGCTTTCACAATCTTCTCTTTATCATCTCCCGCTGTTTTCAGCGCACTTACGAGAATTTCAAATGCATCCGATGCGTGACCGCCGAATGTACCTGGGGAATAACTGTATTTTTCGGTAAACAGCTTGCTGTAAGAATCAAGAACCGGCTTTTGCTTACTATCAGCTGGTACCTGATCGGCTACAAGTAGGCGGCCTGCTGGAAGGATCACACCGTTCGCTGCCGGACCTGCCAGCTCGATGAATTTGTTATTCGCGATGCCATGCGATTCAATGATCGGCATTGTCATGCCTAGCTCACGGACGTTCTTTGTTACAACCGCTGATTCCTGTGCTGTTCCCCAGATTACAACCGCCTGTGGATTTGCCTGTTTCACGCGCGTTAGCATCGGTTTCGCATCGTTAACGGTTGCTTCAAATACTTCTCTGCTTACAATTTCGATGCCCACTGCTTTCGCCAGTGCTGCAAATTCTTCTTCGCCACTGGAACCAAATGGATTATCTACACCGAGCCAGGCTACCTTTGTCAATTTGTTCGCTTTCAAGTACGCAACAACGCGCGGTACTACAACATCGTCGCCCTGCGCTGTTTTAAACACATACTTTTTCACCGGCTTGTTAACCTTCTTGCTCGCTGCTAATGAAATGTATGGAACTTTCGATTTTTCGACCTGTGGAATCATCGCAAGCGAACTGCCAGATATTGTTCCCCCGATAACGGCTACCACTTTGTCCTGCTCGATCAGCTTCTTCACTGCAATAACCGCTTCATTCTGATCAGACTTGTCATCATACGCCACAACTTCGATTTTCCGACCATTAATGCCGCCTTCTGCGTTTATTTTGTCTGCCATCATCTTAATCGTATCCATCTCCGGCTTACCAAGTGAACTTGCACTGCCAGATGCGGAGAATACCCCGCCAATTTTGATCGTCTCGCCCGCTTTTGCATCACCGGATGCTGGTTTTGTTTCCGTTCCTTTGCTTGAACAGGCTGTGATGGAGGAAGCCAGGAACAAACTGCATACTACAAAAGGCCATTTCTTCATGTGATAAATTCCCCTTTTCTTCTCTTTTATTTTTTATGGTTACTGTGCAGCAGCGGTTCTGTGATCTCCATCAACTCTCCTGTTAGAATGTGCTGCACGGGCATGGCTTCTGTTTTCCAGCTATAAGGTGGTTCTGTTCCCCAAAATGTTGCCCGCTGCGGATCACTGAGATGCCACTTTACAGGTTCCCAGTCCGGGTCATTTGTGAAGTAATCTCCGGTGTACAATTCAATGCGATGCCCGTCTGGATCACGTACATATACAAAAAAAGCATTAGATGTACCATGACGCCCCGGGCTGCGCTCAATATTGGCCGAATATCCGGCCGCTGCCAAATGGTCACATGCATCAAGAATCGTTTTCGCATCATCAATCCAAAAACCAATGTGATGCACACGTGGACCGCTCTCATTAATGAGGGCAAGATCATGCACGCTCGGCTTACGATGCAGCCAGGATGCCCACAATGTCTCTTCTTCCGCCGCTCCCGTTACGGTATATTCTGAGCAGCGGAAACCTAGATTGTTCATATACCAGTCATTAATCATGTTAATATCCGTCACAAGACAGTTGGCATGATCAATCCGTTTCACACGTGCAGCCCGATGATGGGTGAACTTCTGCAACATCCGCTCGACTTTCTCCATCTCACAGAAAAATTCAACCGGAATACCTGACGGATCTTGAATCCGAATCGCTCGTCCCTGTCCTCGCTCCTCATCCTTTGCCAGCCAGCGTACTGGCAGATTATTTTCCAGGAAAAGCTGTGCCAGCCGATCCAGTTCATCTTCCGAACCGACGCGATATGAAATATGATGCAAACTTGCCTTCTCTGCTTTCGTCAGAACGAGACAGTGATGGTTCGCATCTTCTAAGGCACGCAAATATATATGATTGGCATCTGACTCGGTTTCAATGAAACCGAGTCCCCCCACATAAAAGTCACGTGCTTTTTCCAAATCTGTTACGCAAAATTCTGCATGAGCAAGCCGAATAATATCAAACTGGGCCATATGTTTGCTCCTTTGCACCCGTACGCGGTTTTTTGCCGAACTGTGGAATATGATGATCGCCTGTCGCTACGTGAACAACCTGTGTTTCAGTATAAAATTCGAAGCTGTAATGTCCCCCTTCTCGCCCGATCCCGCTTGATTTAGACCCCCCGAACGGAATACGCAAATCGCGCACATTTTGTGAATTCAGCCATACCATGCCGCTTTCGATTCCTTGAGCCATCCGGTGGCCTCGCTTAATATCTCTCGTCCAGATATACGCCGCCAGCCCGTATTTACTATCGTTTGCCATACAAAGCACTTCTTCTTCAGTCGTAAACTTCATAACGGCCATTACAGGCCCGAAGATCTCTTCCCGGGCTACACGCATGTCATTGGTACAGCCTAATAGAAGTGTAGGTGCTACATAGTTCCCTTCCTTATAAGCCTCCGGAATGTATCCGCTTACAACTCCTGCACCTTCCGTCTGGGCAATGGCGATGTAGTTCATAACATTCTCCCAATGTTTGCGATGAATGAGCGGCCCTACTTCCGTCTCTTTTTCCATCGGATCACCGACCACGATGTTTGCTACCCGCTCTTTTAGCGCATCAACGAACGTGTCATGAATGGATTCATGAAGGAATAAGCGAGAATTCGCGGTACACCGTTCTCCATTAAAAGAAAATATCCCCCACACGATTGCATCAAGTGCACTCTCGATATCTGCATCTTCAAATACAATAGCCGGGGACTTACCACCAAGTTCCATCGAGCAGCGTTTTAATGTATCAGCACTGTTCTTAATAATTTCTGAACCAGTTGTGGTCTCACCCGTGAAGGAAATCAATTGTACATCCGGATGCGCCACAAGCGATGCACCGGCTGTCTCACCGAAGCCATGCACGATATTGAAGACGCCTGACGGAAGCCCGGCTTCATCGATAATGTGTGCTAGCTTATTCGCCGTAAGTGGTGACCATTCTGCCGGTTTGAGTATACACGTATTACCAGTTGCCAGTGCAGGTGCTACCTTCCATGTTTCCAGCATAAACGGTGCATTCCATGGCGTGATGAGGCCTGCCACGCCTACTGGTTTATGAATGGTATAGTTAATGAACGATTGGTCGACTTGATACGCCTCCCCAATCATGCGGCTTTTGACCATCTCTGCATAAAAGCGGAAGTTCTCCGCCGCACGCGCCGCCTGCTTCTTGGTCTGACTCACAGGAAGCCCTGTATCAAGCGATTCCAAATACGACAGTTCTTCTGCATTCGCCTCGATTAATTCAGCAATTCTGATGATATAACCGAGACGTTTCTCCACACTCATCGTACGCCACGGTCCTTCATCAAACGCTCGCCGTGCTGCCTGAACAGCTCGGTCAATATCTTCCTTGAATCCTTCTGCTACCTCATTGATTGGCTGATTATTAAATGGACTGATATTTGTGAAGCTCTTGCCCGCCAGCCCTTCGACAAATTGGCCGTCTATATAATGAAGAACACGCTCAATGTTGGATGTGCTCATCGGCTTATTCCGCTCCTACTTTCTCGGTTAGCATCCCATAGCCTACTAGCGTCTGGCGAATCTCCTCCTGCAGGGCATCAGATGGCGGCCCCATCGGCAGGCGCAGAGCCGGATTAATTTTGCCCATCATGCCCATCGCTGCTTTTAACGGTCCCGGGTTCGTGTCTTTAAACAACACATCATTGAGCGGCATAAGCTTATAATGCAGGTCAATTGCCGCTTCCACATCACCAGCTGCCCACAGATTATAAATATCAGCCACTTCTTTTGGCGCAATATTAGCTGTAGCACTCACATGTCCGGCTCCTCCAATGGCAAGCATCGGGTAACAAAGAAGCTCGATACCCGAATAAAGCAGGAAGTCACGACCGCAGTTGAGTAACACACGATTAATATGTTCAAAGTCTTTATTCGATTCTTTCACACCAATGATGTTTTTGCAGTCTTCTGACAGACGCGCAAGCGTTTTCACTTCCAGGTTTGTAGCGGTACGTCCCGGAATATTGTAGATAATAACCGGAATATCAACGGAATCCGCGATAATCTTGAAATGGTTATACAGCGCCTGCTGGTTCGGCTTATTGTAATACGGCACGATAACCATCGCCGCATCCGCCCCCATCTCCTGCGCACGCTTCGTCAAATGCAGCGCTTCTGCATGATTGGTTGAACCTGTACCTGGAACGACAGGGACACGTCCTGCCGCCGTCTTGATCGCTGTCTCCATAACCTGCTCCCGCTCCTGGATGGTCAGCGAACTCGGTTCACCGGTTGTTCCGGTTACCGAAATTCCGTGACTGCCACTTTCGATGTGCCACTCGATCAAACTTTTCAATGCATCATAGTCAACATTCATCTCCTTATCAAATGGAGTCACAATAGGCGCAATCGAACCACGGAGTTTTTGTTTTGCTTCTTGGTACATGTATAGAACCTCCTATAATCATATATTATTATAAAATATTTTATTTTCAGATATTTTATCTGAAAAAAATTTATCTTTTTTGTGGCAGGCTTATGTCTGTTATCCCATTCTCTGATGGTTCCTGGCGATTTTGGAAGGCACGAACAGTGTTCATCTTATGCTCCCGAGCTACAGCTTCAATCTCAGAAGGCTGCGCTTTCTCACGCAATAGCTGAATAATTCGGCTATGCTCCTCAATGGAACGTCGTATTCGCTGAGGCACAAAGGTAAAAGCAGAGCGACGCAGTGTATCCATCCGGCTGGCCACACGTTGGATCTCATCTCGTACATAATCATTATGGCATTTGTCACAAATCACACGGTGGAACTCCTGGTTAAAGCTTCCAAACGCCTCAAATTCAAAATCATTAAGCGCCTGATTCATCTGTTCGTTCAGCGTTTCAAGTCTGATCAAATCTTCTTCTACCAGATACTGTGCACCAAGAGCTGTCGCATACCCTTCCAGCACAGCCCAGACAGACAGTGTTTCACTGTACTCTTTCTCATTAATGGTACTGACAATCGCTCCACTGTACGGCTTATACTGTATCAGTCCATCAGACTCTAACTGTCGAATCGCCTCCCTCACTGGTATAATGCTTAATCCGAGGTCTTTTGCGATCTGGTCAATCACAAGTCGATGACCAGGGCCGTACGTTCCTTCGAGAATTCTGGAACGAATCGAGTTGTACGCATACTGTGTCTTGCTCATCGTATTTTTTTTCATGTCTTAATCATATATAAAATCATATATGATTTCAATCTATTTTCCAAAAAAATCATATATGATTCGTCCATTCACATGTTTGGCACACTTTCGCTTTTACGGCAGTCGGAATAAGGGAACTCCCCTATTCCGACTGCGGCAGAAATATAGTAATTTTAAAAGCATAAGACAAACGAAAAAAATCAAAACAATAAAGGAGAACTTATACGACATGAGTCCTTTTCTAATTCTGTTTATCATTTTTAAACTCGGTCTGATCGCAGCCGTTGTCTATTTCTATCGTTTAATTAAAAACGCGTAAAAAGCAGTTCCTATGCTTCATACGCGTTTCTTCCCTTATAACTAACCCCGGAACTCTATGTTTAATGAAGAGAATCCGGGGTTTTTTCATTTTTTCGCTTCAATTAATACTTCGATATCGTTCACAAAGGTACCGCTTTTTCCACCTTCCTTGGCTACAAGGTATGTCGGACCGATGATCATTTCTTTATCCATCGCTTTGCACATGTCATACACCGTCAGCGCTGTAACCGAAGCGGCGGTCAGGGCTTCCATCTCGACACCAGTCATTCCTTTTGTTTTCGCTGTCGCCTCAATGTGCAGTGTATCTACCCCATTATCCGTGAATTGAATGTCGACCCCAGTCAGTGGAAGCGGATGACACATCGGAATCAGGTCCGCTGTTTTTTTCGCTGCCATGATACCCGCTACCTGTGCAACTCCCAGCACATCTCCCTTGCTGATCTGCCCCTCTTTAATGCGTGTGAGTGTCTCCGACTTCATGATCACACGGCTCCGCACAACAGCGGTCCGGTGTGTGACATGTTTTTCTGTAATATCTACCATACGGGCACGATTTTGCTCATTAAAATGTGTTAACGTATCACTCATCATTAACCCCCTATTTGTGACATACGCCGTGCTGTCGGTTTATGCGACTGCGTCTCCTGATTTAAGGCCAGTGCCATCTCATGATTTTCTGGTTTTGTATTAATGGAACGAACGAATAAGTCCTGAATCGCTTTCTCATCTCCGACAAGAGGACGCACATTCCACTCATCATCCCAATATAAACATGATTTAATATGACCATCTGCCGTCATACGCAGACGGTTACAATTCCCGCAAAAATGATCGCTTACCGGATGAATCAATCCGAACGTACCAGCCGCTCCCGGAATACGGTAATTCTCTGCCGGACCGTTCCCATATACATTCTCGACTGACTCGTACGTAAGCCCCATCTCTGTTACGCGGTCAAACACTGTCTGAAGCGATAAATAGCTCGTACGCCATCCATCATCATTATGTCCAATCGGCATGTATTCAATAAAACGAATCTGTAGCGGCTTATCTATAGATAGACGAAGAAAGTCCATAATCTCATCATCATTCTGCCCCTGCATGAGCACCACATTTAACTTGACGGGATTAAGACCGACACGCAGCGCTTCATCAATTCCTGCCAACACACGCGCTAGTTCCCCTCCGCGTGTAATCATGGCGAACCGATCTGCACGCAGCGAATCAAGGCTGATGTTAACGCGTGTTAACCCGGCCTGTTTAAGTGCTTCTGCTTTTTGTGCGAGAAAAATGGCGTTTGTTGTTAATGCAATATCTTCAATGCCTGGGATTACAGACAACATTCCAATCAGCTTTTCAATTTCTTTACGCACAAGCGGTTCCCCACCTGTAATACGCAGCTTACGGACCCCCATTTTGGCTACAGCTTCCACTACAGCAGCTATCTCTTCGTAGCTCATAATTTTTTCATGTGGTTCAAACTGCATCCCTTCAGCGGGCATACAGTACACACAGCGCAAGTTACAGCGGTCCGTTACTGAAATCCGCAAATAATCATGGACGCGATCAAATCTATCAATGAGGGTATTCACAGGCATCTAGCTCCTTACTACATTCTTTACACAACAACCAATACTATACCATTTTCCCTATTAGAAAAGAAGAGCGCCCACTACTTGCCGCAGACGTAAGCCTGCGCTACACTGAAAACATTCATTTGATAGAAGCTAAGGAGATACAAACATGGACACACGCTACTCAAGACAACTGTTATTCGCTCCAATCGGACGCAACGGACAGGAGCGCCTCGGTAAAAGTCGGGTCGCGGTCGTCGGCATGGGAGCGCTCGGCACCGTGCTTGCCAATCATATGGTACGAGCAGGCGTTGGCTTCGTTCGTCTGATTGACCGGGACTTCGTGGAACCAAGTAATTTACAACGTCAAATGCTGTATGACGAAAACGATGCACGCAATCACCTGCCAAAAGTAATAGCTGCCTACGAAAAACTGCATCAGATTAATAGCGATGTGACGATAGAGCCAATCATCGCTGATGTCACAGCAGTCAATGCCGAACAACTCCTGCAAGACTGCGATCTTATTCTAGATGGAACAGATAATTTTCAAATTCGTTTTTTGCTTAACGATGTTGCGGTCAAACACCGTATTCCATGGGTGTACGGCGGGGCTGTCAGCTCTAAAGGGATGTTTGCTGCGATTCGTCCACACGAGACACCGTGCTTGCGCTGCCTGTTCCCGAATCCGCCAGAAGGTGGGGAAACGTGTGATACGGCAGGCGTCATTGGCCCAATCATTCATATCGTCGCCTCCTATCAAGCAGTGGAAGGGTTAAAGCTTTTGCTTGGGGATGAGAAAAACTACAACCCGAATCTCGAACATATGGAAGTGTGGCGTAACCTTCATACGCAGATGAATATCGGAAGTTCTCGCAACCCGGACTGCCCGACATGTGGACATGAACAGTTTGATTTCTTGACGCTAACGGGAGACGAAGATACGGTTACCTCAATGTGCGGACGTAATAGTGTCCAGATTAGTCCCGCAAAAGAGCGCTCGCTTGATCTAGAACAATTAGAAGAACGGTTCCGTCCGCTTGGAGAGGTCGAGCGTAATCGCTTCCTGCTGCGGTTTCATGTTGGGGAGCATACACTTGTCATCTTCCCGAACGGGCGAGTAGTGATTCAAGGAACGGACGATATTTCGGTGGCGCGGACGTTGTATGCGCGGTATATCGGAGTCTAACATATCATACGAAGCCAAATAAAGCTGTCCTGAAATTAAGGGCAGCTTTTTTACAGTGAGAATCCACATAAGGAAAAATAAGGATCAAAATTGGAACATTTTTCTTGTCGAGTACGTCTTGTATATGTAATCATATTTTATATAGGAGGTTACTTGATGAAAAAGACAACATTCATGTTATCAGCAGTATTAGCTAGTAATTTGCTTCTGAGTTCGGCCGTCCTAGCAGAAATACACGAACCGTCTGCTTCTCTAGAAAAAGAGCACGTACTATCCATTCAGGAATTACCCCAGCCCGTAAAGGATTCACTGGATAAGCTGTACGTATATAAGCCAGAGTTGAAAGGGCTACCAATCAAGATTACCCAAACAAAAGACCCGGTTTTTTCGATAAATCAATACTCCTTAGATTTCAAAAACGACCCTACCATGATACAAGCTATTATTGGACAAGATGGAACCTTACATTATTTTCAGATGGATAAGCCCGATAAAAAGTCAGAACGTCGTCCATCCGATGAAGAGGCAATTAAAAAGGCAAAAGAATTCCTAACGGTTATATATGGTAGCAATAGTAACTACATAGTCTCACATGTTACAAATGGAGGGTATACCTCCACCGATAGAGATGGAAAAGAGTCCGTAAGAGCCTATGCAAGTGTTATATTTATTCCTCTTGTAAACGGAATACCATATGACGGTTCTTTTTTCCTTCAAATCGATGTCAATCAAGCCGGGGAAGTCGTTAACTACTTTAATCGTAATGATCGTATCGATCCAAAGGACTTTCCTATTGCAAAAAATGTCCTCTCTAAGGAAGAAGCCGAAAAGGCTTTCTTACAGTCTCTCACCATGAACTTATATTATGAGGATGAAGAAACCGTCCGTGGAACAACCGATCCGAAAAACGTTAGAACCATACTAAAGTATCAGCCTCAAATGAAGCCTATTGATGCAGTAAGCGGTAAGCCTGTTGAGGAAAATATTGCATACACCCAACACACAATAAATAAGCCTGTTACAGGTCAAGGTAAAGTTTTACAAGCATCGAATGCTAAAGAAGCTACCGCACTACTGAAATCAGAACTTGGCATTCAAGTAGATGGACTTACCTATAGAGAAGATGGAGATGGAATTAAACGGGCAAAGTTATATGAATGGACAACGAAAGACGAGCTGGTCTATGGTGTCCAGACAACAGATAAAGGAGAAGTCATACAATTTGGAGCATTGTCTGTACATAATCCTGACAAAATGAAAGGGGAAGAAAAGATACCTCGGGATGAAGCTGCTGTCAAAGCTCTGGACACGATTAAAAAGTACCTACCAACTTACGTAAAAGAAGTTCAAGTCAATTACACAGAAGAGAATTATCCACATTGGGTAGACAAAAACAACATTCCAAAAAACAATATTCTATTAGTAAGCTTTCGGGAGTTGCATGATAACATTCCGATTATGACCCGTTCAGTTGATGTATGGGTCAATCTTGGTACAGGTGCTGTTGAACAAGTTTTCTTGCCACCTTCGATAAATTCAGAATTACCAGATGCTAGCAAACGAATTACTAAAGAAGAAGCGGTCAAATCATATCTGGCTCATCATCCACTGCAACTCCAATATGTCTGGCCGCATTATTTTGACCGGAAGGCAGAAAAACCAATTTTGGTTTATGCGCCACAAACGAAACATGTTGCTGAATACGTAGATGCACTAACCGGTCAGATTGTTAGACCTTACGAATAATAACAAGATTACCCCATATTCGATCTTCACTTAATGCAAGCGCTCTTTAATATAAAATATGGAAAATGACGAGTACGGATCAAAATGGTGAGAGAGAAGAGAAGAAGAGAAAAATAAGTATGATGTCAATGTAGGAAAAGACAAACACCCTTTCCGTCCCGAGATCACTCTTATGTTTTCTCTCCCTCCATCTTATTTTCACAGAAAAAAGGTGATGGCATGAAAAAGTATTTTTTCTTACTTATCCTAATATGCCTCTTTACTTTTACAGGCTGCAATCAAAAAGAAAAAGAAGCTGCAAATTCACAAGAGACAGCAAAACCAGCTACAGCTAGTGAATCCAAACTACATCAAGCAGGGTTTACATACTCAGTAGATGAAGTCAAAAGCAGACTTTCCAACCCATCATCACACTACAAAGGGAAGAATACGAAGCCCGAGATCAAAGCAGGTGAATGGTCATTTAAACCAATGAAAAATGATAAGGAAGGAAAAGCTCTCTCCTCTGCTAATGCAGTAAATACATATCAAAGATTCATTATTACGCCTAATAAGAAAAATAAAGTGACTATCATATGTGCTGCTACATTTTTTTCAGGTGAATTAACAGATACAACGTTAGAAGAAGCGATTAGAGCAGCAGAAATAACGGCTTCTGCTATGGGAATAGAAGGCGACGAAATAAAGAAAAAAATCCGTGAGTTACTTGTATCAGAGAATGAGTTCAATCTAATCGAATTCGGAGAACTCGGACTAATGAAGCGTGTCAGAAAAGATGACCAATTAGGTATAACCGAACTTTCATTCATTATGGTTACAAATGGAAACCGGGATAATCAATAAATACTAAGGAGAAAACATATGAAAAAAATAGTAGTAGGTAACACTGTTGCAGTTGCGGCCCTTTTATTTTTAGTCGGTTGCGGAGAAACAACCACGTCTTCTAGTCAACAAAAAACAGTAGAAATTAACCTAGTAAAAGGCGATAAATACATCGGTGAGACAAAGATGAGACGTGTTCCTGATGGGCAAGGGAGAGTTGTAACTGCAGACGGATCACCTTCCTACGAAGGGACATTCAAAAATGGGCAAATCATCGAAGGGAAATACTTTGACAGTGGAAAGTTATTCTATGAAGGCAGCTTTCAAAATTGGAAGCCTGAAGGAAAGGGAACCCTTTACAAGGATGGGAGTCCAATGAACGTTGAGTTTAAGAATGGGAAGCTTATATCTATGGTGGATGTAAGCAAAAAAACAGCGGCAAAACCAAAAAACAATACAATCACCATCACACAAGCACAGTTTAATCAAGTTAAACTTGGGATGTCGCTCAACCAAGTTGAGCAAATCGTTGGTGGACCAGGACAAATATCTTCCGAATATGGAAAATCTGGTGATAAGTCTTACTGTATGACTATCGTGTATCCAGGGAAAAGAGATGACGATCTCATAGCTACAGCGCACTTCACTTTTGTAGATGGAAAACTCTATAGTAGAACACAAACAGGACTGCAATAGTTATGAAATAATGAGTTCCTTTTTGGAAGATACTTTTTTTGGAGTAATTTCATTGCTTGAAAGTAATATCCTATAACACGAGTGGCAACTACTCGTGTCAAATTGTAGATAAAAGGCCGTACTCTATATACAGAAGTACAGCCTTTATCTTTAATTATTGTATTTGAATCTTAATTTGATTACGCCAATACCTGCTGTACCTGATGGTCCAGATCCTGATTTAAAAGCCCCGCAATCAAGTTTATAATTTGAACCAACAAGTGCATCAACGTCAGTTCCACTCCAATTCGCGCGATTACCAAGCATTCCAGAAGACGATCCATCCGAAAACACAACTTCAATTCTACACATAACCCCATTAGCAAATCTCATTTTCATTCCAGTCACATACTTATTCTGATCTACATCTAGGTAGTGAGGAGCACCACCTTTTGGATTTCCAACAAAGTTTCCTGAATGGTCAGTATAAATGAATTGAATTCCATCAATAGAGTTGTACTCACGAACGCATATTTGTTTAATTTCACCTGGTTGATCAATTATGTTTGTGGCAGATACTCCTTTACTCTCTTTTCCGAGAGTTGCTAAACTATAAGGTCCCATCCAAATCGTTTCTAAGTTCGGATCTACAATAGCTGGTTCGCTCTCACGTCCAGGCAAGTAATTGTGGAGTTTGAAGGTTGTAGACATATCTGCTGCCATTACAGCAATAGCGTCATTTATCCATCTTTCTTTTATGGCCTGGCAAACACCTTGGAACGTTGTTTCAACAGAATTAAAGTCGTCACTGTAATTAATAGTTGATTTTGTTAGTGTATCTTCAGCCTCTCCATGAGCAGTCCAATAAAAAAATGGAGGGACTGTTGTACCGTGTTTGTCTGTATACCATCTCGTAGTAATTTGATTTTCTCTCCATGTTTTCCACTTAGGATAAATATCGAGGAAAAACTTATGATAGTCTTGATATCTGCTTGTTAGATCCTTTTGCCATACGGTCGTATTATCCTCACTATATATTTCTCTACCATGACTGAATCGTTCCCTGAGAAGGGTTAAGTGTATGTTAGCGATAGTAATTGTGAAAGGGATAAGGTGAAAGGAGTTAGATGACTTTGTGAGTTTATGATGCATGATATTTAGTTGTGTAAGCATCGAGGTCATAAACCCACCTCTTTCATGGTTAGCAGCCTCGACGTATTGCCTCATAGTGTCTTCTAAGCCTTCAATCTCGTGCTTCCGTTCCTCCATCTCTTTGTCTAATATGGATTTATCCACCAATTGCTTCGTTTGGTCTTTTATTAGACTCCAAATATCCACTTTATCAGTTGGCCATAGTTGCCCAATAGCAAACGAAACGAGTGATCCCACAACGGGAATTTTTTTTACTACAGCATCTGTAATGTTTTTAATTCTATTATTCCAGGTATCAGCAGGTATCAAACTTTTACTCCCCTTCCTTAACGAATCCACAAGTCTTAACTATGGGACTAAATAAAAAATTCTGTACATAGTAAATAATCCCTGCTGAAAGTTAGGAATTATTTATCTTGCTATTTTCGTTTACCAGCTATCAAGGATATAGCTTCTCCACTTTCCAAAATCCATCTTATGGATTATACTTAATAACGAACAAATGTTTCCATCAAACTTACTAATCTAAAAAGGTAGGATTTTTCATATGAAAAACCAACATTACCAAGAAAAAATTTCAGAACAATTTTAAATCGAAAGGGAGCAAATAAAATTTCGAACATCCCCTCCGAGGTAGTAAGTCTATTAAATATGGGGAAAATTGAAAGTGTAAATCTGACGGAATGGTTAGCTGTTAATCATATCTCTCTGCTACACAATACCCTTCCTGAAATTGGTTTACAGAATTACATAGATGAAATATCAAATGCAGTCAATAACTTAAAAGAAAAGACAATAATGAAAGTTATCCCGACTATCGGAGGGAAGCTACTCGAAATACTTAGCAAAAAAAGTGAAGAAGACTATTCTGCTTATTTCCTTCCGCTTGCCATGCATAGATCAGATAGCGTTCGCTGCTGGGCAGCCTATGTAATTGGATTAAACCGTGATCTATCTATTACGGAAAAGCTTTCGCAAATTAAACCCTTTGCTGCGGATAAACATTTTGGTGTAAGAGAGATTGCCTGGATGGCAGTGCGAGAATCGATTACACAAGAGTTAACAAAGTCCATCACTATTTTAGAAAAATGGACTGTCGAAAATGATGAGAACATCAGGAGGTTTGCTATTGAATCAACACGTCCCCGAGGGGTTTGGTGTAAACATATTACTCAATTAAAACAATGCCCTGAGTTGGCAATATCATTATTAGAACGTGTAAAATCTGATCCAAAAAAGTATGTTCAAGATTCGGTTGGAAATTGGTTAAATGATGCCAGTAAATCACATCCTGAATGGGTCAATGTTCTTTGTGACGAGTGGCTAAGAACTTCTGATACAAAGGAAACAAAGCGGATTGTGACCAGAGCCAAGAGAACGATCACGAAAAAAAAGTGAGGTTTTTCCATACATCTTTATGTTACAAAAGAGGAAAAACATCGTAAAACAGGTGTATGTAAAATATGGAAAATAGAAGGATGGTTAAGTGAGATCATGAAGGTAATAACAAAATGGTATCAAAATCTACAAGAAAAAAGTGAGCGCAGACGCGATACTTTAGGTCAGTTACTGCATACTTGTATTTTCTACCCTTTACTGATGACAGCAACTATGTATCTTATGAATAACTACGGGTGGAAAAGTACGATTCCACTTCTTATCATCGTTATTATCTTCGGACATAAAACAGAAGATGTCGTTTTTCGTGTACTTGGTCCATTTGGGTTGAAGATTATAAAGCAGCCGTATCACTTCCTGATTTCTCTACTTGTTGTGTTTAGCTATATATATTTTGTATCAGGCATGTATCACTAACATGTAAAATACCGTCCCTCCCTCAAAACTGAAAGGATGGAAAAAGCGAGTGCCTTTTCCATCCTTTCCACCGTTCTCGTATCTTCTCTCTTCTCTCCCTTTACTCCAACTCTCCACTTTCAAACAACTGATTATACTCGCTTCGACTCAAAAGCACATCTCGCGGCTTGCTACTTCCTGTATAACCAGAAATAAATCCTTTCTCTTCCATCATATCGATCAGGCGTGCTGCCCGGTTATATCCAATCTGGAAGTTACGCTGCAAAAGGGAGGCTGATGCCTGTCCATTCTCCACGCAAAACCGAACAACTTCCGCAAACAACTCATCCAGATTCTCATTCAGCACCGCATGGTTCAAATCTTCTTTCTCAAACAAATACTGCGGTTCACCCTGGCTGCGTACGTATTCCGTAACTGCTTCAATTTCCTCATCCGATACATACGGTCCTTGTAGACGCTGTGGTTTTGAACTGCCACTTGAATAGAGCATATCGCCGCGACCTAGGAGACGCTCGGCTCCTCCCATATCAAGAATCGTACGTGAATCAGTCTGCGACGATACCGAGAATGCTACACGAGTTGGAATATTTGCTTTGATTAGCCCAGTAATAACATCGACGGACGGTCGCTGCGTTGCAACGAGCAGATGAATGCCGCAGGCGCGTGCTTTCTGAGCGATGCGGCAGATCGATTCTTCGACATCCCCTGGTGCCACCATCATCAAATCTGCTAACTCGTCAATAATAATAACAATGCTCGGCAGTACAAGATCTGGCTGGTCTGGATAGTTGCGGCGCATTAGCTCATTGTAGCGCTTCATGTCACGAGCACCTGCTTCCGCCAATTTTTCATAGCGGCTATCCATCTCCTGCACCGCCCATTTCAACGCCGCAGTCGCCTGTTTTGGATCGGTCACAACTGGTGTAACTAAGTGCGGCAAGCGATTGTACGGTGCTAACTCGACCATTTTCGGGTCAATAAGCAAAAGGCGCACTTCTTGCGGTGTGGCTCTATACAGCAAACTTACAATGATCGAGTTAATGCATACACTTTTACCGGAACCAGTCGCCCCCGCAATCAGACCGTGGGGCATTTTAGCCAGGTCCACGACAACTGGCTCCCCGCCAATGTCGACGCCAAGCGCCACCGTAAGTGGTGCGTCTGATTCCTGGAATACAGGCGTCTCCAGAATCGAGCGTAAGTAAACCGGTAGACTATGCTCATTCGGCACTTCGATCCCGACTGCCGAACGGCCTGGGATGGGTGCTTCAATCCGAATATCACGGGCAGCTAAACTTAGTTTAATGTCGTCAATTAGATTGGTAATTTTATTTACCTTCACACCCGGAGCAGGTTGAATCTCATAGCGTGTTACAGTCGGTCCTTGTACGGCTCCGATTACTTCAGCGTTCACATTGAAATTGGCAAGCGTACGCGCTAATACATCCTGCTGATGATACACAAACGCCGTATCATGCGGCTCTGCGTCCGGAGCCGCAGCTAGCAGTGCAAGTGACGGATTATCGTAGACAAGTGCCTCCGGGTGTACGGAATGCAAGGATGCTTCTACAACCTGTGGCGACGAAACCGTTCTCCCCGGCACAAAAGGCTGTATAGTCGGTGCTTCTTTCTTCTCCTGTATCACCGTCGAAATCTCAGGAACAGTAGGCAAGACAGCACTTATCTCTTCCTCTGGTTCAGGAATGATCGGTAATGACTGTACGACGATCTCAGGTACAGGTTCTTGTTCTAACGGTGTAGGTGGCGCTACATATGTAATTCGTACGTCTGGAACTGTTGCCACCGACGTTTTCGACTTCGTTTCTACGGTTGGCATCTCTGGCTCTGGAGCCGATACTGCTACCATTTCCGCAGCAGAGACAAGCTCAGGTTCAGGCTCAACCTTCTCCGTTTGCACCAGCGGCGTCGAGGCGCTCTTGTGCTCCGGCTCAGTCGGATACTCTATCACCGGCGGCGTAGGATTTTCAATCGACTCAGGCGATGTCTCCTTAAATGACATTGGATGCCGGAGTGACGGCGTGAGCGCCGTCGGCTTCCAGCGCTCGGTCTCTTCTTCTGATTGATCTGGTCTACGGCGACCGTATACAGGGGAGATGACTTCGGTCGGTCGGAACGGTCGCTTCTCCTCTCGCTTGACAACAGAACGGTTCGGCGTCTGTGTATTTACCTGTTTTTGTGACTCAATAGATGTACGAGATGCAGACGGCGAAGAAACCGAACGACGTGCCTCTTGTTCTTGTACCTGCTTAGCCTCTTTTGGTTCATCTGGAATCAGCGGAAAACGAAACGTTTCGTTACGACGCGTCCGCTGCGTCCTACCTTGCTCTTCTGTCTGCGGATGTTCGCGCTCAGCATCTGATGGGTAGCGTTCCTTTTTGTTCTTTGGGTAAATCGTAGCCGTACGAATAGCCAAATTACGGTTGGCAATCGGCATGGAAGACGACGCATCCGATTCTCTTCTAAATTCTTCTGTTTCAACTTCTTCTTCATCTATTTGAAACCACTTTTTAAATCGCTCAATCCAATTTTTCACTGTTCTCTCCCTTTCCCCACAGCACTGTACGATGTGTTGCTCTATTATTGTAGCATGCCTTTCCTTGCTTTTCCTATCTTCTCCTCGTATATGAGTGAAATGGGACCATTTTCTCTCCGCTTTCTTTTTGTGTATAATGAACGTACAAAAAATTTTCAAGTAAAGTTGAGCATGAAAGAAAGGTTTTTTGTATGAACCATATACAGGGCAAGTATAATATTAAAGCGGTTTCTACCATTGTGGGAATCACGACGCATACACTTCGTGCCTGGGAACGACGCTACGGAATTATTGAGCCGCAGCGTACTGAATCCGGGCATCGACTATATACAGAGGAAGATGTCGCTACGCTGCGCTGGCTCAAGGAACACGTTGAAAAAGGACTTCATATTAGTAAAGCTGTCAGTCTGCTAAAGGATGGAAGGATGCACCACTCCTTCTTACCACCAGAACCAACTCTGCGATCCGCGCATGTTACTCACACTGAGCGTCCACTGATCACTCGCAAACGACACGAACTCATCGGAGCCCTGCTCGCGTTTAATGAATCAGAAGCCCATCATGTTCTTGACCTATGTCTGTCCATGTGGGATGTAGAATCTGTACTACACAATATCATCATCCCGGTATTTATTGAGATTGGCGATCGCTGGGGGCGCGGAGAGATTAGTGTGGCACATGAGCATTATGCAAGTCAGCTGCTTACCCAGCGCATTCACCAGTTTTTCCGACACACCCGTGTGAATCCTGCCATGCCACGTATTATCACAATGGCAGGGCCAGGCGAACAACACAGCATCGGCATCGCGATGTTCTCCCTTTTTCTGCGGCATCGTGGTCTGGATGTGTATTTTCTAGGAGCGAATATGCCTGGAGAAGGATTACACGCCATCCTCACTACAATTCAGCCTCATGCTATCTGTATATCTATTACACTAGAGGAAAATCTTACACATTTGTTGAAGCATGTTCATGAACTTCGGAAAGCTTATCCGGCTCTCGTGATCGGCATCGGTGGACAAGCAACTCAGCTGCCCGCTTTCCCGGAAAATCTTGCTCCATATGCAATCGGGACGACACAATCCGATTGGGAGAATTGGCTATCTAACCTGCTCGATGCATTTTATCATTCGTAACAGATGGAGGCTGATGAACGATGAAGATACCACGCATGGCTGCTTTCCTGTTCCTGCTTGCTAGCTTGCTTCTTACCGCCGGGTGCAAAGAATATGGTACCCAAACTGTAGAAGCGCTCGGTGAAAAAGAATTGAGCGGTTCATATTCTACTTATAACAAAACGATAGATAAATCGTTTGCCATTGACATGAACACGACGCTTGCGATACAGATCGAGGAATTGAGCTTTAAAAAAGGAACGATGTCACTCATTGTCACCGATCCAGAAGGAACGCCAGTCCTGACTAAAACATTCCAGCCTGGTTCCCATCAAGATGGCTACATCGTACACATGAACAAAAAAGGGTCGTATACGATGACCTTCTCCTTCAATCATGTAGAACAAGGAAAGCACACCATCCACTGGGAAACGGACTAGCGTTTTCTATTTACATGTACACGCGACTATCCTATTATGGAAGACATCCGTATGTACGATAAGGAGGCATGGTACTATGAATCCTGATTTCATTCATGTGAAAGAGATGGAAGGAACGCTCTTGCTTTCCCAAACGCTAAGAAACCATAGCTGTCGCGTCACAACAAAAGAAATTATTTTGCAGCGTCCGCATTGTACGTATCAGATTTTATTTGCCGACATTATTAGCATACTGCCGCATGAGGTGCCTAGCAAAAGCATGTTGCTGCCCACACCAGGCAACTCGGTCGAAAAAGTTCCGGCCTACCTAGCAGCCGACTACTACAAGATCCGGGCAGAAAAAATTCGCATTTATAATCGATCTGGCGTCCATGAGACCGCCGAGACTGATTTCATTCTGCCACTGCATGCACGTTTTTTCCCGTATGTGCAGAAATACAGCAATTTGACCGCCATTTGACAGGCGGTCTTTTTATATTGCGAAATATACAATCTTTTAAAATAGTGGTACAATAATTGAAATTTAAAAAAGTTTTAGTAAGTGGAGGGATTTATCGTGGCAGAGTTACGCAGCAACATGATTAAAAAAGGATTTGACCGTGCGCCACACCGCAGCCTTCTTCGCGCGGCTGGTGTAAAAGATGAAGATTTCGATAAACCATTTATTGCGGTGTGCAATTCATATATTGATATCATTCCGGGCCACGTTCACCTTCAAGAATTCGGAAAAGTCGTAAAAGAAGCAATTCGTGAAGCTGGCGGTGTTCCATTCGAATTTAACACAATCGGCGTAGATGATGGCATTGCAATGGGCCATATTGGTATGCGTTATTCCTTACCAAGCCGTGAGATTATTGCAGATTCTGTTGAAACTGTAGTAGCGGCACACTGGTTTGACGGCATGATCTGCATTCCGAACTGTGACAAAATCACACCAGGGATGATGATGGCGGCTGTTCGTCTGAATATTCCTACAATTATGGTCAGCGGTGGCCCGATGGCAGCTGGTAAAACAAGCGACGGACGCAAAATCTCACTTTCTTCCGTATTCGAAGGTGTGGGCGCGTACCAGGCTGGCAAGCTTGATGACAAAGGGCTGCAAGAACTCGAACAGTACGGCTGTCCAACATGCGGCTCCTGTTCCGGGATGTTTACCGCTAACTCAATGAACTGTCTCGCCGAAGCACTCGGTCTCGCACTCCCAGGAAATGGTACAATTCTGGCTACTTCTCCAGAGCGTAAGGAGCTGGCGAAGAACGCTGCGAAACAATTGCTTGAACTGATCGAAAAAGACATCAAACCTCGCGACATTATAACCGAAAAAGCAATCGACAACGCATTTGCACTCGATATGGCGCTTGGTGGTTCTACTAATACTGTACTTCATACGCTCGCTCTCGCTAATGAAGCAGGGGTTGAATACCCACTTGAGCGTATTAATGAAGTAGCGGCACGCGTGCCACATCTGTCCAAGCTCGCTCCGGCATCAGACTGGCATATCGAAGACCTGCATGCAGCAGGCGGCGTATCTGCTGTCCTGAATGAGCTGGCGAAGAAAGAAGGCGCCATTCATCTTGATACGCTGACAGTAACCGGCAAAACACTCGGGGAAAACGTAGCTGGACATGATGTAACGGACCATAACGTTATTTACCCGCTTGATAAACCATACAGTGAAACAGGCGGCCTGGCTGTTCTGTTCGGCAACCTCGCTCCAGACGGTGCGATCATTAAAACAGGCGGCGTTCAAGGCGGCATTACACGCCACGAAGGCCCGGCGATCGTGTTTGATTCGCAAGAAGAAGCACTGGAAGGCATTTCTGCTGGCCGCGTAAAAGAAGGACATGTCGTTATTATCCGTTATGAAGGCCCGAAAGGCGGACCAGGCATGCCAGAAATGCTGGCACCAACGTCGCAAATCGTTGGCATGGGCCTCGGCCCGAAAGTGGCACTTGTAACAGACGGTCGCTTCTCCGGCGCATCCCGTGGTCTCTCTATCGGTCATGCTTCTCCAGAAGCGGCTGAAGGTGGTCCGCTTGCATTTGTACAAGATGGCGATCATGTTGTGATCGACATTGCAGCACGCCGTATGGATGTAGATGTGCCAGAAGACGAATGGGTACGTCGTAAAGCAGAATGGAAAGGATTCGAGCCAAAAGTGAAAACTGGCTATCTAGCTCGTTATTCTAAACTCGTAACATCTGCTAGTACAGGCGGCATTATGAAAATCTAGTTTTCTGCCGATAATGAAGGTACGTGATCCAGAAATGTTGTCTGGGTTGCGTACCTTTTTTGCTGTACGTAAGGAGGAGCTATGAAACGCCTTGTTCAAATTATCAGTATTCTGTTTTTATTTTTTTATTTTCAACTTCTTCCAGCTGAGCCGGCTGCTGCTCCACCGCCCGAGCACAAGCCGTTTTATGAACTAATCGCAGTACCGACCGGACAGACCAAAATCCAATTGGAAGCACAGCTTGAGGCGTACAAAAAGGCCAGGAATTATCCACCTGGTGAGGAACCGATTATTGTAGCTGTACCACAAGTCCGCTACATTCCTGTCTATACACCGATTCCGTTCTATCAGCCAGATACGCTGTACTATATTGCACCACCGGGCGGTCCGGTAAAATTTTTTGATCCGACATGCATGTGTGAGTCTGATCAAGAGGTCAGCGGGCTGAAAAAAACGCTTGACCAACAACGGCTGCAGCTCGAACGTATACTCTCAGTTCGTAGTGCGCTGTACAACTATTACTTATACAACAAGAAACTTCCTGATTCACTCACAGAGCTGACGAAGCCATTTCCAAATAACTACTTGTCTGAAATTCCGTTTCAGTCTCCGATTCACGGGGACATTCCAGCCCTCGAAGAGACTGGGGTAATATATAGGCCAGAATTGTTCAATCCGAAGCAAGCTTGGCAAACATTAGACGAGGTGTTTCGTGTCGGCGGCATGCGAAAGCCGACGTTTCCACTTATGCCACTTGAAGTGGTCGTCTATCAATCTTCTTTCCGCATGATTGTTTACACGGGTGCGATTCCGGTGCGTTCCTACTACATCGGACTCGGTGCGGAAAACCGGACACCACTTGGTACATATTTTATTAAGCTGAAGGTAAACGAGCCATTGTCCCAGAGCAAAGTATACGGAACACGTGGACTTGTGCTAAGCGATACAGACTATGCGATTCACGGCACGAACAATCCAGCCTCCATCGGGCAGGCGGTATCCAAAGGCTGTGTACGACTGCATAACTTCCAGGTGGAGGAGCTGTTCAGTATAGCTCCGATCGGTACAAAAGTGACCATTACGAACAGCTCCGCTCCCGAATTTCGGCAGCCTAATGCACGTGGCTACTACTTGAAGGCTCGTGAGAATGAGAAGAATCCGACGCAAGTCTACCATTGGAAGGAATAAATAAGAAGAGCTGTCCCAAAAGCCAGGATATGGCGATCAGGACAGCTCTTTTTTATGATACAGCTTCCGTAGCAGGACGTATCTCCTTACTGCCTTCCATCGGCTTCTTAATCGCCAATAGTGTTACCGTGGCGATAATACATAAGCCGCCAATTCCTTGTAGTAGCCCAAAAGCAACATGCAGCCAGAGAAAGGACACAATGACAGCAGCAAGTGGCTCGGCACTCGATAACACACTCGCTTCTGTTGATGTAATATAGCGTAAACTTTCAATAAACATATAAAACGGTACAAGTGTTCCAAATAGGATAACAAATGTAACATAGGAAGCAGATAGAAGTGACCAGTGCTGTCCCGCTACCTCCCATAACGGATTAAACGTTGCAAGACACAGGCTTCCTAATACCATTGACCAGCCTACGACAATCGTAGAGTTCCATCTAGCCAGTAGCCGAACCGGATACACGGTATAAAATGCCGCTGCAAGTGCTGAAACAATTCCCCAGACAAACGCATCCATCGGGATCGATAACCCCTGAAGCGATCCATTTGTAATGAGCAAAAATGCTCCAATAAGAGCCAGCACAAGCGCACTCAGTTCCCATCGATTCGGCAGACGGCGGCATTTCCACGCTACATACACGGTAATAAATATTGGACCGAGATACTGCAAAAGGGTTGCGGTTGCTACATCTCCTGTACCGACTGCCATAAAATATGTATACTGTACCCCTACCATACCGCCCACAGCAAAAATAAGGAGGCGTACTCGATCTTTTGTATGTCGAAAAATGTGCCAGATCTCCTGCTGACCACTTTTTACGACTGTCCAGAGCAGCAATAATATACCTGCTGCCATCATGCGCACCGTTACAAGCCAACCGGGCTGAAATCCTTCATTGGTAAATAATTGCTGTGCCACTGCTCCCGATATACCCCAGAGGGCGGCTCCGCCGACAATCATCATAATCCCTTTATATCGTTTCTGTGCTGTATTCATGCTGTTTCCCTCTTGTCTCCTTTCTTTTTACTTACAATTTCTACTTTACTTTATTTTCTTATTTTCGCCTACTCTTCTTCTCCATGAAAAAAGCTGCCTTTTCCTCTAAGGGAAAAAACAGCTTTTGCTTTTGCTACTTTAAAGAATGCTCCTCACGGTAACGCGTGTAAAATGTCACTTCAGCCGGTGTGCTCTCATCGCAGTTCGATGCGCAGCTTTTATTAGACGAGCAGCTGACGCATTTTCCTTCCTTGCTTTTGACGGTAAATCGATACAGGGACCAACCCGCATAACCGAAAATCACAGCCCCTATCATAATGTTGATAAACATGGCTCTCCCTCTTTTCTCACTTACTGAAGACCGAGCAAACGGCCACCCTGATAGATTACAAGTGCAATGATATAGGCAATCACAAGCGCGTAGCCAATCGAAAACCATGTCCAGCGTGCAGACCCGGTCTCTTTACGAATAACACCGACTGTAGCTAGGCACGGTACGTACAGCAGAATGAAGGCCATAAAGCTGTAGGCCGAAAGCGGCGTGAAATGTGTCGCCAAAATCTTCTGCAGCGAACCTTCATTTGGTGCTGCATAAATGATGTTCATTGTCGCAACTACAACTTCTTTCGCCATGAATCCGGTTAGAAGAGATGCGCCTGCTTCCCATGTTCCAAATCCAAGCGGAGCAAATAACGGTGCCAAAAATCCGCCAATCATCGCCAAAAAGCTCTGATTCATGTCCACATTCAGCCCACCTGGTCCTGCATAGCTTAAGAACCAAATCGCAACCGATCCTCCGAAGATAAGCGTACCCGCTTTTTTCACGAAACCTTTGCCCTTCTCCCACGTGCTGCGCAGAAGTGTACGCCACTGTGGAAAGCGGTACGGTGGAAGTTCAACGACAAACATCGAGCCTTCTTGCTTCAACAATGTAGACGAGAATAGCTTAGCAAGCAAAAGGGCTACTACAACCCCCAGTACATACATCGACAGCACAACCAGTGCCTGATTATGTACGAAAAACATCCCGACAAACAAGCTATATACCGGAAGACGGGCCGAGCACGACATCAGCGGCGTCAAAAGAATCGTCAACAGTCGCTCTTTCGGCTGCTCTACCGTCCGAGCTGCCATAACACCCGGCACATTGCAGCCAAAACCGATAATCATCGGAATAAATGCTTTGCCGTTAAGACCAATCGCCTGCATAAGCCGATCCATTACCATCGCAACACGCGCCATGTAGCCTGAATCTTCAATAAACGAAATCAAGAAGAACAAAATAAAAATCTGCGGTACAAATACGAGCACGCCGCCTACCCCGGCTACAATCCCATTCAGCACAACCGCCTGAATAAAATTAGATGCCCCTGCTGCCACAAGCGAGCTTCGCAGCATATCAGCAAACGTACCGTTTAAAAATCCATCAATCTGGTCAGATAACGGCGTACCCAGCCAGTCAAATGTTAATTTAAACATCAAGAACATAAACAACAGGAAAATCGGAATACCGAGCACCCGGTTCGTTACAATGTGATCAATCCGCTCCGATAACGTATACGTTTCATTTTTAGTTCGGGTTATCGCATCCTCCATAACTCCGGTAATAAATGCCCCACGCACAAGCCGGATATAATGCGGCAGTGAGCGGGCGTCGGATGATGCAAGCACCTCACGCTCCGTAGCTGCAAGTAATTGCACAAGCCGTTCTGCTGTAATGTGAGATTCGAGAAGTTCGCGAACAAGCGCATTCCCTTCAAAAAACTGAATCGCCAGCCAGCGCTTCGGTAGCGTAATCTCGGCAGGCATCATATCCACCAGGCGCTTAATTGAACGCTCGAGTACAGGGCCGTAATCAAGCGCAAATGTAAACGCCTGCTGGTTCTCGGTGCGAATAAGCTCCACCCCAAGCTCCTCACATCCAGCACCCGTCCGCGCCACAATCGGCAGCACCGGAACACCAAGACGTGCCGACAGCTTCGCTTCATCAATCATAAACCCTCGTCCACGCGCTACATCCATCATATTCAATCCGATAATAACCGGCTTGCCGTATTCGAGAAGCTGTACAGTTAAATAAAGATTACGTTCAAGCTGAGATGCGTCCACAATATTAAGAATCGACGTAAACGATTCTGAAAGCAAAAATTGTGTCGCTACCCCTTCATCACGCGACAGGGGATTAAGTGAATAAATGCCCGGCAAGTCAACTAACTCGCCTTGTTTATTCCGCAATATCCCTACTTTCTTCTCCACCGTTACACCTGTCCAGTTTCCCACATACTCGTATGATCCAGTCAGAATGTTAAACAGTGATGTCTTTCCTGTGTTCGGGTTTCCGGCAAGCGCAACGTGAATCATACGGCCTCCACCTGAATCAGACCTGCTTCTCGACGACGGATACCAATCCATTGTCCACTTGCTTCAAGTGCACACGGTCCCCCGAACGGCAATAGACGCTTCATGCATACTACGGTTCCTTCCATAATCCCCATGTCAAGCAAGCGACGGCGTACCACCTCTGTCACTTGGGTAATGTCCGTAATTTTGGCTTTACTACCTGGTTTAATTTCTGATAACCACATTCCGCATTCCCCCTCGTACGGTATTTCTCTTTATATCGAGTAACTGATATTGATTTTCATTTAGCTCTTTCTTTATTATATGAGATAGATTCTCATTCGTAAAGGATAGATGCGGAAAAAATTATGACAAATCAGTTGCAGTTTAGAAGAGGGGCTCTCCAAAGTGTGGTGAAGGAGTCGGGATCGGGTGGGGCCTCGTCACTTCGATACGCTTACAGAGAAGTGGAGACTGTCCGCTTCAGGTGCCAGACGAACTCGCCCACAAAAGATTCATGAGATGAATTTTCATTGAAGTATTGTGGGCAAAAGCCCGTTCGTCTGCCCCCTTCCGCTGGGAAGTCGCGTACAGGCGTTCCGCTGCCCCGCCCGATCCCGCTCCTAACACAGTTTGGAGAAACTCTTCCCTTATAATCAAGAGGATAAGCTTTGCTACGTAGGTAAAAAGCGAGTAAGCCCTCTTAAAAAAAGCTAGTGTCTACCGAGCAAATTGGTTCTCGCATCGGTGTGTTTTTTGTAAAGTGAAACGTTGTGCGGGGAGTGGGAGAAGGGAGGAGCAAGAGAGCTTTTGTACGTGCCTACTCAGCGGAGGGAGAACGACGAACGGGCCTTTGCTCGCAATCCTTCGGCGAATCAACAGCGTCGGCTTTTCTTTGCGAGCACGTTCGTCGGGCTCCCGGAGCGGACAGTCCCCACTTCTCTGCAAGTGTACCGAAGCGAACGGCTCCTCCCTTCTCCCACTCCCTCACCACCAAACGTTGTCGATTTCACAATAAAAAAGCCATCCTATTCGCCATGTTCTAGCGTTTAGGACAGCTTCTTCTTTCATTCTTTCTTCTTATTTTTTCGATACACCCGACTGATTAAGCAACTCAGCAAACACCACGGCCATATCTTGCTCGTCTAAGCCATGATTCATCGCAGCGGTATAGCTTTGATATGCCGCTGCTGTCGCTGGCAAAATACTTCCGTTACGACGTGCCTGCTCCAATACAAGCCCAAGATCTTTATGCATATGCTTGAGTGCAAAAGCAGCCGGATATTCTTCCTTCTCAAGTGACGGGCGCTTAAATCCAAGGAACGGAGAAGATACTGCCGCCTGCTGCATCATATCAAGCACCGTCGTGCGTTCTAACCCGAATTTTTCTGCAAGCACAAGCGATTCCGAAATTCCCTGCATAGTCATGCCAAGAAGCAAGTTAATCACGAGCTTCGCCTTCGAACCACTTCCGTTTTCTCCAAAATAAAGCGAGGCTTTGCCCATTGCAGCAAACACTCCTGCAAGTTCATCAAACACATCTCGTGGACCGCCATACAAAATCACAAGCCCGGCACTCTCCGCCGCATTTGTGCTGCCGGACACGGGTGCATCTACCATCGTAATCCCCATCTCGAAAGCTGCTTCTGCTAATGTACAGGATGTATCTGGAGAGATGGTGCTCATATCGACAAGAATCGTTGGTGCTTCCATATAATCAAGAACACCGCCATCTCCCACAATCATCTGCTCAACTGCTTCGTCATTAGATAGCATCGTAATGACCACATCTTTTTCTCGCACTGCCTCTTCAAGCGAATCCGCTACCTGCAATCCTTGCTTCCCCAGCACCTGTGCTTTCTCTGCCGTCCGGTTGTATACGGTTACGTCAAATCCTGCTTTATGGAGATTTACCGCCATCGGACTTCCCATATTGCCCAGGCCGATGAACCCAATTCGTTTGCTCATCCTCTGTCACTCCTCTGCTTGCACATAGTTTTTCACGCTTTTCTTATTATAGCGTAGGAGGCTATATTCTTAATAGCCTCCGCTGTGCAAGCATCCAAGCATATACGATTTTAGGTCAACCAGGCGAGGATGCGCAAAAGCAGCCTTTGTCTCTCCCGTAATGATAAGCGGCACAAGCGAATCAGTGTGATGCAAAGAGCCGTGACTTGCTCCGCCCTGATGAGTCGGATCACTCGGAGTGTAAAACTCGGTACCTGGCTGCGCCGTAATGACAATTACCTGTCCATCTCGCGCGTAAAGCGCCCCATACAATCGGGAGAACGCATCTGGATACTGTCCGAACTGCACAATCTGTTTTCCGTCCTTCTCGGCAAGAGATCCATCAAGCAAGGTAAGATCTCCGTCAACCGTCCAGCGTGCTCCGTACACATCCCTCACCTGTCCCCCTCGAGTAAAAAACAGTGTTTGCTCGCCCCGTCCTACGCGAACACCAGTCTCGTCTTTCCAGGCAAGCACATCAATGCGCGACTCACCTAGAAGCCGCTTGATCACCTCTTCCTGTACCCCTTCTTTGAGTGGATATAAAAAGCACATCCGCTCGTTGTTGCAAATCACCAGATCATCTTGCTCCGGGTTTACCTTCTCCGGACATGATACTCGCATGCCAATGAGTGAGTCCAAAACCGCAATGAGCGCCTCCCTCTCCACCCCAATCTTTGTCTGCCCGTGATCGCCTGTGATAATAAACCGGCACTGCCGCACCGCTTCTTCCCAGCTGCCAAATGAATCAAGCAGACGTCCAATCTGGCGATCAGCCCGAGCTAAAATATCGACACCTTTATCAGGATAACGATGATACATATAGTCATTATCCGGCATATATATGACCGTTAGCGCTGGTAGACGCCCTTCTTTACGCAACCGAATGGCCATATCAATCACAAATGAATCATTAAGCCCATATTTCTTAAACACACTAGCGTTCCACTGACCAAAGCGAGCTCGTAGTCCAGTTGAATGAAAAAAGCGCCCCAGCAGTGCCGGCTCCGGCCCTGTGACGCTATCAAATTTTGTACCAAGCAGTGCGAGCTTCATCAAGCCAGGTTTCTGCACCGAATAGCAAACAGGTCCACGGTGAATGCTAAAATTCAACGACGCGCTTGTACGGTGATGGCGAGCGGCCTCTTCAAATATCGTCTTCACATCCCGGCTTAGGTGCTGCTCATTCAGGCTTACTAGCACATCCCGCGCACATTTACGTGTACCAAGGCGCCATACCGCCTTTCCTCCATTAATATAATTCACCACTCGCTGCTCATCCCGATCATACCAGACCAATCCGGGAACGTGGTGCTCGTCTGGATACGTCCCTGTCATCAAGGAAGCATCTATATTTGCTGACATAGTTGGGAACACGGTGACACAATCATTCCAGTAGGCACCGTTCGCCTTCAAAAAAGACAATGCCGGCACTTTTTGCTGTGCCTCTGCCTCCTCGAACACATGCGGCATAAACGAGTCAATCAAAATGAAAATTGTCTTCTTCCACATCATGCTTCACCTGCTCCTTTATGCCTTTCTACATAGTATGAGCAGTTTCGATTCCTCTTATTTACAAACTATACGTATCCATCTAGAATAATAGTGAGTAATCACTCATTTTGAAAGGAGTGAAATAATGAAACCTATCCAAAAAGCATGCTCAGTCTTTCTTTGCCTCCTTCCACTGCTCGGCTGCCAGCCAACTGAACAAGTACATGTCTATAGTGGAACGATCGAAGGACAGGAACGACTCGTACAGAGCGAATCAGGTGGGATTCTCATCAAAACAACAGCCGAAGAAGGTCAGCCTGTAAAAGAAAACGCCATTCTCGCCCGCCTTGATGACCGCGATGAGCAACTCCGTATCAAGGAAGCGAAGGCAGCCGTTGACATTGTCCAGGCAAAGCTAAATGAATCCGGTGCCGGAACGAGACCAGAAAAAATAAACGAAGCGTTCGCCCGAGTAGAACAGGCACATGCCACAACCGGACAAACAGTCGCCAAACAAAACGCAACCGCTGCGCAACTGAAAATTCTACAAACAAAAAAAGAAGAACTCAGCAAGCAGCTTGAAAGCTCACGCAGTACTGTTGTCTATCAGCAGAATCGTCTCAAGCGAGCTCAGTCACTGCTTGAAGCCGGCGCCTCCTCTCGTCAGGAAGTGGATACATTGCAGGAAGCCGTCAATCAGGCACAAGGAATTGTGAATGACTTGATTCAACAGGGCTATACCGTTGATGCCCAGATCAATCAGGCACAGCAAGAAGTGGAAGCGGCTCGTGCGGCTCGTGATTCCTCTGCAGCAGCAGAAAAAGCAGCCCAGGCAAACCTTAATCTGCTGCGCACCGGAGACACCAACTATACGGTGCAAGGTCTGCTCGCTCAGAAAGAACAGGCAGAAAGCGTACTTGAACAGATGGTACTCCAAAAAAACAAAAAAATAATTACCGCACCCGAGAGCGGAATCATTATTCGCCAACATTTCCATAAAGGTGAAGTCATCAAGCCAGGTGCTACCTTGTATACGTTGCTGCAAGCAAACCGTCTTGAAGTCGTCATCTACGTGCCAGAAGCAGAATTAAACCGGGTCAAGCTCGGTCAGACTGCTCACATTAAAGTCGATGCCTATCCAGATCGCACGTTTGCTGGTACCATCATCAAAATCGCGACCAAAGGAGAATTCACGCCGAAAAATGTTCAGACACCTGAGGAACGCACGAAGATCGTATTTGCTGTCACCATCCGGCTTACAGAAGGATTTGATCAAGTAAAACCAGGTATGCCAGCAGATGTTACCCTTACCGAAAACAAGGCAGGTGGTAAGTGATGGATGATACGTGCGTAATCTCCTGCCAGAACTTGACCAAAACATTCGGCAAACGTACCGTTGTCGATCAAGTATCTATGACTGTACCCAAAGGGAAAATCGTCGGTTTCCTTGGCCCGAACGGCTCCGGCAAATCAACCGTCATTCGCATGATAAGCGGCATTCTTTCTCCCACATCTGGGTCGGGTCAAGTACTCGGCTACGATATTCTCACCGAATCAGAAACCATTAAACATCGGATTGGCTACATGTCACAAAAATTTAGTCTATATGAAGAATTAAGTGTCGGAGAAAACCTTGATTTTTATGCAAGCATCTACGGGCTGTCTGCCGCCGAGTCAAAGGAGCGCAAACAGGAACTCATTGCAATGGCTGGGTTAACCGGTCGGGAAAAACAGGCAGCTGGCTCACTGTCCGGCGGCTGGAAACAAAGACTAGCTCTTTCTTGCGCCTTGATTCATGATCCGGAACTACTTATTCTTGATGAACCAACCGCAGGTGTTGATCCAGTCTCCCGTCGGATTTTCTGGGAAGTCATCCACAACCTTGCCCGCGAAGGTACCACCGTTCTTGTAAGTACACATTATATGGATGAAGCAGAAACATGCGATTTAATTCATTTTATTTTTTTCGGGAAACTTCTCGTATCCGGTACTCCTCATCAATTAAAAGAACAGCATGCGACTGCCACACTCGAAGATGTATTCATCCAGCTAGTAGAATCACAGGAGAAAAATTTACTGTACGGGGAGGATCAGTCCCGTGTCTAGATCACACAGTAAACGGTTTAGCCTGCTTCGCTTCAAAGCGATCGTGCGGAAAGAAATTCTACAAATCCGCAGAGACCGGGCAAGTATGGTTATTGCTATCATGATGCCACTTATGATGCTACTTATTTTTGGCTATGCCGTGAATACGGATGTCGACCACTTGCCAACGGCTGTCTGGGATCAGGCCAAGACAAAAGACAGCCGGGCACTGTTACGAAATTTCACCAATACGCTTTATTTTGACACCCAGTATACAGTGGAAGGCTATAAAGATATGCAAGCGCTTATGGACACGAATAAAATAAAAGTCGGCATCGTCATTCCAGCCGATTACAGTTATCGCCTTGATATGGGGCAGCAAACGTCCATTCAGATTATCCTGGATGGCAGTGACCCGGGAGCAGCGCGTACCGCCCTTGCCAATGCACAAGTAATCGTCCAGAATCGGGCACTTGATGTGCAGCAGGATACACTTGCTGCACAGGGAATGGGAAAGATTGAGCCTTTGATTACAGCCGAAACCCGTGTTCTATACAACCCGGATATGAAAAGCAGGGTGTTTAATATCCCGGCGCTTATCGGGCTCATTATGCAGAACGTCACGGTTATCCTGACAGCATTTTCCCTTGTGCGCGAGAAAGAACGGGGAACACTTGAGCAGCTCATGGTTACACCCATTCGCTCCGCTGAACTAATCATCGGGAAGCTCGTACCGTATGTCTTTATCGGCCTGTTCTCGTTTAGCATCGTACTCATTACTGGCGTAGCCTGGTTTGGCGTTCCGGTGAAAGGAAGCATACTGCTTCTGATCACTTTAAGTTTGTTATTTCTTATTACGTCACTTGCGATCGGCATTTTAATATCTACGATCTCCAAAACACAAATGCAGGCGATGCAACTTTCGTTTGCAACCATTTTACCAGCCGTATTATTGTCAGGCTTCATGTTTCCACTTGAAACAATGCCTACTGTGCTACAATTGTTTAGTGCAGTCATTCCACTTACCTATTTTATGGATATTTTACGTGGGATTTTCCTAAAGGCAGTCACAATACAGGAGCTGTGGCACCAGACCGCTATGCTGGCGGGATTTGCTACTTTATTCTGCTTCCTTGCGATTATCAAATTCCGCAAGAAAATTGATTAATGGAGGAACCTCATATGGATAAAATTCCTTCCCCCCTATTTGATGAAGCGATTAAAAATATGCTTGATTCCTTAAAAGATGAAGAAGAGATGACGGACAAACAGCGCCGCATTCTCGAATCTGCGATCAAAATCTTTGCCGAAAAAGGGTTCCATGGCAGCTCAACAAGCGAAATTGCTCGAGATGCTGAAGTCGCGGAAGGTACCATTTTCCGCCATTTCAAAACAAAAAAAGACTTACTGTATGCCCTTATTGCACCAATGATGATCAAATTCGCCTCCCCGCTTCTGCTTAAAGACGTACAGCGCATCATCCATGAGGATCTGGCCGCTGATGAAATGCTCTACAGGTTGTACAAGAATCGGCTAGATATAATCGAAGCCAATTGGTCGCGCATGCGAATCATTGTACAGGAAGCATGGTTTCATCCGGAGATTATGGATGCGCTAATCCAGAATATTACTTGGCAGGGACGTAATCTGGGAGATTCCTTCGTCCGGGCACGCATTGAATCTGGTGAATTCCGTGATCTTCCCGTTCATGCGATCACACGCGCTGTTTTTTCCACTTTGTTCGGCTGCGTGATGTTCAGCCACATGTTCACGAGTAGTACCGAGTCAATGAACACGGAGGACGACATCCGCCTGGCCGTTGATATTTTATTGAACGGCATTCGCAACCGATAAAAAGAAGCCCCCGAAGATCGTTTTCTTCTGGGGGCTTCCTACTTAATTCCGTATTATTCTACATCTTTTACAGCAGCCGATGGACGAAGCAGAAGAAGCTCCTCCTCTGTCAATTCCCGATACTCACCAGGTTCAAGCTCCGGATCAAGCTCGAGCTCTCCCATCGCCAGACGCTTTAAGTACACAACCTTCTTGCCCACCGCTTCAAACATACGCTTCACTTGATGATATTTGCCTTCATAGATGACAAGCTCAATCTCCGATACGTCTCCTGATTCCAAAATGGTTAACTGGGCTGGCATCGTATGATAGCCGTCATCGAGTACGACCCCTCGCTTGAATGCCTCTCCGTCCTTTTCTGTTACTACACCACGAACTTGTGCATAATATCGCTTTGGTACGTGTTTTTTCGGAGACAACAATTCATGGGCAAGCTTCCCATCGTTTGTCAGCACAAGCAGCCCTTCCGTATCTTTATCCAGACGACCGACCGGAAATACTTCGAAGTTGTAGTAATACTCGTCCAGCAAATCAACAACCGTTTCTTCCAGCATATCTTCCGTAGCCGAGATCACACCGTCTGGCTTATTCATCATCAGATAGACAAATTCGCGGTAGATCACACGCTCTCCTTCTATCTCTACCACCTGCACCTCCGGATCGACATGCATGCTGCTATCTTTTACCGGTTTGCCATCTACGGTAACCATTCCAGTTCGACATATTTTTTTAATTTCCTTACGCGAACCATATCCCATGTTCGCAAGCAGCTTATCAAGCCTCATTCGTCATCCTCGCTTCTCTACTGTGTATATGAAAAAAGAAGGGAGACACAAGCTCCCCTCCTTCTCCTGTTCATCTGTGCGGCCCTTTACTCGTCAGCGCCGACTTCTTCCTCAAGCTTTTGCTTATCATCCTGATACCAGTGATCAAGCACACGTGCTTCAAGCACTTTGCACTCTATATACTGGACTTGCGCCGCTGTAAACCATTGCTTCCACTCTACTTCCAGCTCGCCAGCCAGTCGCACAACCGTCAGGAGTTCCTGCCATGCCACATAGCGTTTGTACCAGAAAAACTGCGGATGCTCATTCATGTACGGATACAGGTCATCAAACTCTGTATGTTTACAGTCAAGCGCACGCTCGAAATGCTTTTTGGCATTTGCGATCTGTGTTGCAAAAAAACTGGACATATCTCGACTTGCGATCATAACAATCCCTCCTTAAATTCTCCCTATCTTTTATTATACCAGAACATTAGACGGTTGCAGAGAACTCTTGTGGTTCGCCTACGGATTTACTCCTGTAGGAGCTTGTTGATTGCGGCCATTCCCCTGTCCGTCTGTTTTGTTCTTTCTTCCTTTGTCCGGCTGCTGTTCCGGATTCGCCTGGGTTGTTCCCTGCTGCTGATTCGCATCGCCCGTTCCCGTAGTACCTTGATTCTGCTGATCAGGCTGTGTTCCATCCGGATTCGGAGCAGTCGGAGGCTGCTGCTGATTCGAATTCTGCTGATTCGAATCAGTTGGATTTTGCTGTTGGCTATTGGAATCGGTCGGCTGTTTTTGATCCTGAGTGTCCTTTGGAACCGGAGTATCCGGTATCGCCGTATTAGCCATATTCGACATGCCGCCTTCTTCCCCTGTATCCGCATTATATGGCACAACCACATAGGTGTATAACTGATTTGGATCAAAAGGTGCTGTAAAACTTGTTGATGAGGTATCGGCAATCAGCTGCTTCTCAGATGGAGAGCCCAGGAACTGATACAAGCGATACTTGATATTATTCCCGCCACCACTCCAGGTGATCTTTACGAATTTATTTCCATTTTCCTCTTTTACAACAGCAGCTAGGTCAGATGCTGTCGGAGCCGTAACCTGCGGCGCAGGGTCCTGTGCAAGCCCTTCTGGTCGCTCAAAGTCTTTGCGCTCCTTGTCTTTCATCGCTTTCTCCATGACCCGACTGAACAGCTTCGCCGGGTATCCGCCCCCGGTTGTTTTTAGATAATGGTTTTTGTCCGTTGTATCAAATCCCATATATACCGCACCTACATAGTCTGGCGTGTAGCCAACAAACCAGGCAAATCGGTTGGCTCCACTTACTCCATCATACTGCTGGGTCCCGGTTTTACCCGCAAGCGGATATCCGAATGCTGCGGCACGTCCTGTACCACTGTTGACTACACTCTGCAGCATCTCCGTCATGTAGTACGCGCTCTTCGGCTTAACGACTGGTGTTGTTTCGACATTCTCTTTCATGATAATCGCATCGTCTTTCGATCTGATCTCCTTGATCACATGACCAGTCGGACGATTCCCATTATTAGCAAATGTCGCATATGCCTGTGCCATCTGGATCGGACTTGTTCCTTTTTCCATACCACCAAGCGCTAAAGACAAGTTGTTCTCTTCGGTTGGCTCCGGTTTGATGCCAAATTTCTTCAAGTAGCTCACACCGTTGTCCAGACCTACTTCATTCAACGTCCATACGGCAGCAGCATTACGAGAATCCACAAGCGCACGCTCCATCGTAATACCACCTGCGTATCCTTCTCCCGGGAAGTTACGCGGCGTCCAGCCACCATATTTTTTGTACGTTACACGATCATCACGTACGGTTGAATTAGGTGTCCATCCTTTTTCAAGCGCTGGCGTATAGTCAATAAGTGGCTTGAGAGTCGAACCTGGTTGGAAACGAAGTTTCGCACGATTCGTACCTTTTGGTGCATAGTCCCGTCCACCGACCATCGCTGTAATACCGCCGGTTTTCGTTTCCATAATCACCATTGCAGACTGCACCTTTTTGCCGTCCGAAGCATCACGCGGGAAGTTTTCCTCTTTTTGGTACTCATCAAACATTGCCTTCTGGGCATCTTTATCCATATACGTAATGATTTTGTATCCGCCCTGGTACAGTTCTTCTCCGCTAATACCAAGATCGTTCTCCGCTTCTTCGACAAGGTAATCCAGATACGCCTGATACGCTACGTCTGTTTTTTTCTTTTCTGTTTTGATAACGCCCAATGGCTTCTGCTGGGCTTCTTTCATTTGCTGCTCGGTAATGTATCCATTCTTCTGCATGAGACCAAGCACCAGATTACGACGCTTCAGCGCAGCCTCTGGATGATCAATCGGTGAATACGAGTTCGGTGCTTTCGGCAAAGCGGCTAGCAAAGCTCCTTCATCCAACGTCAGCTGGCTAACATCTTTTCCAAAGTAATATTTGGATGCGGTCTGCACCCCAAATACACCTTTCCCTGCATAGATGACATTTAAATACATTTCCAAAATCTCATCTTTTGAATGTTTTCGCTCAAGGTTCATCGCAATCATCATTTCTTTCGTTTTGCGCATGAACGTTTTGTCTTTAGACAAAAATACGTTACGGGCAAGCTGCTGCGTAATCGTACTTGCACCTTCCGCCTTGCTTCCCGTCACAATGTCTTTAAAAATCGCCCGTGCGATCCCAATCGGGTCAATTCCGTTATGTTCATAAAACCGACTGTCTTCTGTTGCAACAAAAGCATCTACGACATGCTTCGGAATTTTGTCAAACGAGACTTTCTCCCGATTTTCCGATGGTGTTAGCTTGGCAATCACCGTCTTGCCATCTGCGGCATATACGGTGGACGTCTCCATTAAATCAAGCTTCTTCTCGTCAATCATCTGGTTGCCCGCTATATACATAGCGGAGCATCCTGCAATGCTCAACGTCAGAAACAAGCCCGTCATCAGGAAAACAATTAGCCATGGTTTGCGTCTTGCTCTCCGCTTTTTCCGTCTCGCCGGTTGTGTTGCTTTATTTTTATCCATTTTGCTATATTACCCCCTAAAAATGTGCAGAAGGATGTCTGTACATACTCTAGTACTACCTGAAAAGACAAAAGGTTGCACCAAAAGTGTAACTTTTGCTTTACCTACATGATTCTACTCTCTTTTACAAAAAGAAAAAAGAGCCTAATATACAGGCTCTTCCTCATTACGTTCCGAGGTAGGGAATTTTCGCCCGCTGGATAACAGCCATCGCCTGGCGGAACTCTTCCACCGTGATCAACTTCTCCATGTATAGCTCACGCAACTCATCTTCCCATATCTCATAATCGGCAAGCGGGCTGCCCATATAAATGACAATCCCGAAACGACGCAACAGCGCCTTTACATCCAGAATGGTAGTAATAGTATCCATTACCGGTACGCTACCCTTCATATCCTTCTTTCCGGTATTCTACAACAACTTCTGTGCCAAGTCCACCACGCGCATTCCATAGCGCCGTGATCTTCATATACAATGGATCACACAGTGCCACCAGGTCATTTAGAATCCGATTCGTCGCATGTTCCTGATAAATGCCGACATTACGGTACGATGTCAGATAAAATTTGAGTGACTTCATCTCTACTAGCTTCTCATTCGGTACGAAGGCAATCTGAATATCTGCAAAATCTGGCAGACCTGACCACGGGCAAACAGACGTAAATTCATTTGTCGGAATTACAATTTCTGTCTTTTTACCTGCATATTCATATGGAATCGTCTCAAGAATATCGACGAGAATCGCTGTCTCATCCTGTGTATCAAAGCGAATTTTGTTATATTTTTCATGATTATGTTCTACTGTACTCATACTCGCATCTCCTTTTTGTCTGTATTACATTCTAACCTCTGTTACTGTAGACGATCGGGTCTACAGCTCCAGCTTCTGCAAATCCTTGCAAACGTAAGCGACAACTGTCGCATACCCCGCATGCTTCCTCTTCTCCCTGGTAACAGGACGTGCTTAGTTCATATGGGACACCGAGGCGTAAGCCAAGCTGAACGGTTTCTTTCTTGGACAAGTGTGAAAGCGGTGCTTCAATGCGTAAGTCCGTTCCCTCTACGCCTGCTTTCGTCGCCAATCGGATTGTCTCGCTCATAGAAGCGATAAATTCCGGACGGCAGTCCGGATACCCGCTATAATCAACCGCACTTACCCCGATATAAATGACTTCTGCCCCGACGACTTCTGCATACGCTGTCGCAAGTGACAGAAAAATCAAGTTCCGAGCCGGAACATATGTCGAGGGAATCTCTCCCGACTCCTCATGTGTTCCTACTTCAGTTGGCACGTCAATCGAATGATCCGTTAGCGCACTTCCACCGATCTGGCTTAAGAAATCCATCTTTACAATTCGGTGATCGGCTGCTTCAAAATGGCGCGCAATTTTTTTAGCCTGCTCAACCTCGCGATTGTGCCGCTGACCGTAGTCAAACGTAAGCGCATGAATGACATATCCTGCATCCCGAGCAATTCCCATACATGTTGTGCTATCGAGACCGCCGCTTAACACGACGACTGCTTTTTTGGCATCCATTGTTTCCCCTCCTATACACCACGCTGCTGCGGGTCCCAGATGATTTTGTGGAGCTGTAGATTCAACCGCGCCCGGCCTTCATTCGGGCGGTGCGCAAGAAGCAGCTCCACCAGGCGTGCTGGCGGCATTGACTCCCATACCGGGCTGAATGATACAACGGCTGCAGTCGGATAATCGGCAAGCACAGTCAGCGCATGCCTGAAGTCCTCTTCACTTGCTACTACGAACTTTAATTCATCGCGTTCAGTAAGCAGTGCCATGTTTGGGAGATGCATGCGTACTGTCTCACCACTAGCAGGTAGCTTATAATCCATAATGAAGCGAATCGACGTACCTGCCTCCCCCATCTCTTGACGCAGGCGAACAAATGGCTCTAGATCAATCGCGCCATTCGTCTCTACATGCACGTCACGAATATACGGCTGCCGAGCGAGATGGTACAAGAGCGCCTGCGATTTCTCACCGTGCATCAGCGGCTCTCCGCCTGTCAGACAGATGACACCATGTCCATATTCCCGCACACGCGCTACAATCTCTTGAATGCTGGCCACAAATTCTGGTTGTGCTGGAGCATAGCTGTACGGTGTGTCGCACCACGTACAGCGCAAGTTACAGTGAAACACTCGGACAAATGTCGTCGGATAACCCGCCATTAGTCCTTCACCTTCTACGGTCTCGAACACTTCTACAAATGGCAGCTCCCATGTATCCGGGTAACGTATCGCACCATCATTCATCCTGCATCCACTCCCGTTTGAGTGTAGCATAGCTGGTCGGTGTCTCATATAGCACCAATTCTTCAAGGCGCGTGCCTTTCTCCGTAAGCCCTTCTTCTGTAAGGCGGCGATCCAGCTGTTCCCAGATCCAGACAATCATATTTTCCGCCGTTGTATTCATCAGCGGCATGACATCATTTAAATACCGATGATCCAGGCGCTGCTTAATTGTTTCTTCATATATGCGCTTCATATCGGAAAAGTCAACACAAATGCCAATCTCATTTACATATCCGCTTAGCGTCATCACAAGCTTATACGTATGTCCGTGCATACTCTTGCATTTACCTTCATACAGGTGAAGATGATGGGCGGAATCAAATGTGAACTCTTTCGTCAGTGCCACGCGACGGGTATGATATCGAAGATCTGAGGGTTGAATATCTTCATACAGACGCTGAACTTTTTGTGGAATCTCATAACCGGACATAAGTGGTCCCCTCTCTTTCTCACAATGATCACACCATCCGGAAAACAAAAAATCCCCTGCACCAGGGGATTATACATGAATACTGTATAAGCTTGCTCCGGTGGTATTTTTAACGTTGGTTGACCCACATAACAACGTGCCCTTATTATACAGGGCGAGTTTCCAAAAATTCAAGTACAGATTTATACAAATACGGATTTACTGCCAGAATACTGCTCCGGTCCGCAAACGGGATGTCTGTTCCGTCAATCTGTGTAATAATTGATCCCGCTTCTTCGATAAGTAAGCGCCCGGCTGCATAATCCCATGGATTCAGACCAAGGCTGAGATAGGCATCTAGTCTTCCCGCTGCCACGTACGCCAGCTCTAGTGCAGCCACACCGTATACACGGGTGCCGCGCGACCGTTGAGCGAGTCGCTGTACTCTCTCGGATAGTCCACTCTTCATAGCACGCCGGTTCCAGAGAAGACTTGTGGAGAGTATCATCTCATGCATGCTAATCGTACGCGGTGGTGCCAATTTCACCTCGTTAAGAAAGGCCCCCGCCCCACGTTCTGCATAGAATAGCTCATTGCGTGTCGGATCATAGACGACACCAACCTCGCAAACTCCATGATGACATACGGCAATCGATACACAATAGTTCAACTGTTGGTGTACAAAGTTCGTTGTTCCATCAATCGGATCAATAATCCATACGGTATCAAATTCGGTGGGATTACACGTGACAATACCTTCTTCTCCAAGAATCCCGTGATCTGGATACGTTTTGAGAATAGCATCCGTTATGAGTTGTTCGACCGCCCGATCCACGCTTGTTACGAGGTCGGATGCGGATGATTTATACATCACTTCAAGGGGCCCCACCAGCATGCGTTCAATCAGTTCCCCCGCGTCCTTCGCACACTGCTTTGCGAACGCTCCCCATTCTTGTGTTTGGTTGCTTGTTTGCACGTCTTCTCGCCTCGCACTTCTAATGATCCTGTCCCCTTAACTTTACCCCATTTTCACTCTGGACATAAAGTTTTTTTCTATCATACTGACCGAATGTTCTGATAAGATAGAAGAAAATGGAGAGGATGCTGTTTATGTCGTTCAACTGGCACACCGCATGTGCGGCACACTGGAGTAAAATGTCTAATAACTGGCAGGCCAATAGTAAAGAAATGTGGGATACAGGAAGCCGGCAAACCATTATTCCAAAGCTTACAGAATGGATCACACCGGACGCTGGCCCTATTCTTGATATTGGATGCGGAGATGGCTACGGAAGTTCAAAACTGGCTGCACTCGGATACGAAGTCGTTGGGCTGGATATTTCGGATGAGATGATTCAAAAAGCAGCGGAACGTACCACGCAAAATCTGTCGTTCGTCTGTGCAGATGCACGTGAACTTCCATTCGAGAAGCATTCATTTCAAGCAATGATGGCGATTAATGTAATTGAATGGACCGATTCACCGCGTGACATGCTGCTTGCATGGAAGTCATTTCTGAAACCGAATGGGATCATCGCACTTGGCATTCTCGGACCAACTGCCGCCCCGCGTGAGCACGGCTACCGCCGCCTGTATGGGGATGATGTTGTCATTAATACGATGATGCCGTGGGAATGTAGCCGCCTGCTTGAAGAAAGTGGCTACACGATCATTCACCAGGAAGGGGTGTACAAGCGCGGTGTTACGCCAGATATGACTCATGCGTTATCACTGGAGCTGTGCCAATCCCTGAGTTTTTTATGGATGTTTTACATCCAGCCCAGCACACTCACCGAATAGGATCTGTAAAACGCAACAAATGAGCGCCCCAACCGTTTAATTGAATAGAGAAGACGGCATTGGGGAGGAATTATGCGCAATGAGAATAGGAAAAACGATCACAGCCGTTCTATTCGGCCTGATGATACTATGCGGAGCAGTCGGCTGCTCCGTTGATCCCGATACATCCACTGTCCAGAGCCAGGAATCCAAACAGTGGATAAGCAAACAAACTGCGATCCGCCAGCAATCCATTATCAAGTGGAAGAAAGCCGCAGCAGACAAGACTAGAACTTCATCAGAACGTGCCCTAGCATCATTTGCTGTCAATGCATTGGCAAGCGATATGAAGCCGCTTATCGAGGCCAACGATGCAGACAGGCAGAAACTTTTACGCAGTCTGGCAAGTCAAAAACCACCGGCGACTCCAACCGGTCTCCCGGCTTTATCGAGCCTTAGCATTGAGTCTGTAAACCAGCTTGACGGCGGCAAAACGCTGTATACCATTCACGGTACGATTTTTACCTCAGTTCCAGATAAGCTGTATCCCATCACCCTTCAGGTACGAATGAATAAGTCCGGACAGCTTGAATCCTCTAGCATCGACTAAAAAAAGCAGACGGAAAGCATCCGTCTGCTTTTTGATGTAACTATTGTCTTTTTTTCCGCTTCTGTCTGAGCGGCAGTTCGCTGCCATCTGTCCGGGTCTGCACCTGCTGATAATTCGGATGCTCCTCGACAATACGACGCATACTTTCAAACCAGACCCGAATACCCATAACCCTGTCTATGTCACGATTCGTGAGCACAGTCCGCTGAAAATACGGCTGCAGATCATACATCTGCTCCTCAAGCATCCGAGCAAATCCATTCCAGACCATCATCTGCCGTACATCCTCGTGATGATCCATCACGTCACGAATCCAGTAATAATCCGATTGGGTATCCCGAATCATCTCTAATACCTGTCGCTGTTCCCTTGCGTATTCTTCCTCTTCCTGCACTTTACGCTCCCCTTTGCCAAAAGCAAACCGAGCAAAATAATGCAAAATCGTCACAAGTAGAAGCCCCAGTGTAAAAATAAGTCCCCCATAATATACGACATCCGGCAACATTCGTGAACTAAGCAAACCCATTCCCAGATGATAAAGTACCGATAATACCCAGCACGCAATAATAAACGGATTCGGCCTGAAAAATCGCTCGGCCTGATTGTTCGGACGTATCGACAAAACCGCAAATGCCTGCATATACATATCAAGCAAAATAACACTTAGAAAAAATAGCCCTACTTCCAGCCCAATCCGCATCGCATAACTTGTCGGCACTTTTACAAAATAAAAAAGAATACCAAAGCTTGCGACATATAACAAGCCTAATATCGACCAAAATACAGGGCGGCCTGCTCTCCCTATATCATGTCGTTTTCGATATGTATCCATTCGAGATAATGGCTCCACTCTGCACACCTTCTTTCTCTCTTCTACTCTTAATATATTTGACCTACGTTTGTAAAGGACAAAAAGCACGAATTACAATGTCATTTGCCTCATATTCAGAGCATATATACAAAAAACAGGCGAAGATGTACCCTTCACCTGTTTCTTACTTGCTTTCCCAGCTTATTCTACATGGAAGCTGCTGTCGTAGACTGTTTGTCTTTTTTCAATTTACCTGCAACTAAAACACCCGCTACCATGATCGCTACTATGCTCCAATATATAATCGGATTATCATCAAGCTGATTTTTAATGAATGCTTCCTCCAGAATCATTCTAGCCGCTGTAAAAGCTAGCACACCACTTCCGACATAAATAAGCATCGGAAAGCGATCAAGCAACTTCACAATCATCTGGCTCCCCCAGACAACAAGCGGAACACTGATCAGAAGACCAACGATAACCAGTCCGGTATGCCCTTTGGCCGCTCCTGCGATCGCCAGCACGTTATCCAGACCCATCATCACATCTGCCACGATAATTGTGCGAATAGCACCCCATAGGGATGAACTACTTTCAATGTTCTCCTCTTCATTCTCACCAATGAGAAGCTTGTAAGCGATCCATATGAGAATAACACCACCGATTGCATGCAGTCCTGGAATTTTGAGAAGCCATACTACGAAAACCGTAGCAAGCGCCCGGATGATAATCGCGCCGACTGTTCCCCAGATAATCGCCTTCTTCTGCTGTTGCTTCGGCAGATTGCGTGAGGCAAGACCGATTACAAGTGCATTATCACCTGCAAGTACAAGGTCGATAACAATAATGGACAATAACGTCGAAAACATTTCTGCCGATAAAAACTCCATCAACCATCCCCCCTTTTTTGTGCATACTGTACAGCATGTTCCATCTTGCCTGTTTATCCAACAAAAAAAGACCAATGCCGAATAAAACTAAACGGCAAAGGTCTTGCTTACAACATGGAACACGCTGTCGATAGAGCCGGGGTTCCCTAGGTTCCCGTAATGACGACACTATCGTTCTCAAAGCTACTCCCCTTTGGAAATATGCTGTTACTGTTACTCTACACCGCATATTTCTTCTTGTCAATCAAATCTCAGGTGGGAAAAAGATTGAATAAGCTCTTTCTTTAGCATACGATAAAGAAGATAGAACCCCATTTTTTTGTAATGGAAAGGGTGAGATTCGATGGTTACAGTAGCACAATTCCTCGGTACATGCCAGGAGCGAGTCGAGACGCTCTCCAAAGCAGCAGCAGAAGCTTATTGGAAGACAACCACGACTGGAGAAGAACAATATGAACAAGAATACATGAAACTGCAGCAGGAACGAATTGAACTATTCTCCAACAAAGAAGATTATGCGACACTCAAGGTTCTGCTCGCTGACCCGAAGTGCCAGCGCAACGGAGTCGTACTCCGTCAGCTTACTCTACTGGAGCACGAATACACACCGAATCAACAAGATAAAGCGTTACTTGCTGCTATTGTAGAGGCAGAAACCGAAATCGAAAGCGAGTTTACCCGCTTCCGTGCGCAGATCGATGGACAGGCCGTACCGGACAATGAAATTCTCGAAATTTTACAAAAAGAGACGAACAGCGAGCGCCGTCGTCAGGCATGGGAAGCAAGCAAACAAATCGGCAGTCAGGTGGCGGACCGAGTCGTTGAGCTAGCTCGCATGCGCAACCGAATTGCCGCAGAAGCCGGATACAAAAATTACTATGCGATGTCGCTTGCCCTGCAAGAATTGAACGGACATGAGCTATTCGCGATTCTCAAGCGTCTCGAACAGTTGACCGATGAGCCTTTTCGCCGTATGAAAGCCAAGCTTGATGAACAGCTAACTCGCAAATTTGGCATTACAGAAAGTGAGTTAATGCCATGGCACTACGCTGACCCGTTCTTTCAGGAAGCCCCAATACTTGAGAACCTTGATCTTGATCCGTATTTTAAGGAAAAAAATATTGAAGCACTTGCTTGTCAATTTTTCCAGGATATCGGGCTTAATGCGGCAGATATTCTTACACGCAGTGACTTATATGAGCGAGAGAATAAAAATCAGCACGCTTATTGTATTGACATCGACCACGCAGGGGATATACGTGTGCTCGCTAACATTCGCGACAACGAATGGTGGATGAGCACGATGCTACATGAAATCGGCCATGGTGTATATGATAAGTACATTGATCGAACGATGCCGTATCTTCTTCGGACGCCGGCTCACACGCTGACGACAGAAGCAATCGCTATGTTTATGGGCCGCCTGACGAAAAACACCGACTGGCTTATCCGCTACACAGATATTTCAGCAGCAGAAGCCGAGCGTCTTCAGCCGCTCATTGACGAACAGCTTAACATGGGCATGCTGATCTTTATCCGCTGGGGCCTTGTTATGGTCCATTTCGAACATGAGATGTACCATAATCCTGATCAAGATCTGAATGCGCTCTGGTGGTCACTTGTCGAACGGTTCCAGCTAATCCGCAAGCCAGAAGGCCGTAATGCGCCGGACTGGGCTGCCAAAATTCATATCGGCACAGCACCGGTATACTACCAGAATTATATTCTGGGTGAATTGATGGCCTCCCAGCTGCACTACAGCATTCTCGATGAGCTTGGGCATCCTTCGTATATCGGAGAGCGTGGCACCGGTGCCTTTTTGATCCGACGTATTTTCCATCCAGGAGCCAGTGTAACGTGGAACGAACTTCTAAAAAATGCGCTGGGTGAAGGATTGAATCCTGACTATTTTGTGCAACAGTTTATCGAATAGAAAAACTTTCCGTACTATGTATGCAAATAAGCCATCCTATCTGGATGGCTTATTTGCATATAATGAATCTTCTAAAAGCTTAAGCACTAATTCCGCATTTCTCCTGGAGTGCACCATCATGATCTGTGCCATCTGAGCCAAAATACTATGTTTTGTATACTCCATCATTTCTTTTGCCATATCGGCATCCCGAATGCGCGATTCGGCTGCTGTTAAATTTTCTGCCATATTATCTAGGTTGTTAATCGTATGCTCCAAGCGATTCGTATACGCACCGATTGACGATCTTTGCCGAGAAACGGTTTGCAACGCTTTATCCAGAGCGTCGATTGCACTTGATGCATTCGTATGATCGCTGAATTTTGTATGAATGCCCGCAATTCCAAGCGCAGTGGTACTAGCTGAACCGATACTTATCGTGATGGAGTCACCACTATTAGGACCGATTTGGAAATGTTTATTATTGAATGTACCATCTAGCAACTGCTGTTCATTAAATGCACTGCTCTTACTGATTCGATTTAATTCATCTTCTAGCTGCTTTACTTCTTCCGTAATCGCGGTGCGATCAGAAGAAGAATTTGTATCATTAGCTGCTTGCACTGCTAATTCTCTCATCCTCTGAATAATAGATTGTGCTTCGTTCAGCGCTCCTTCTGCTGTTTGTAACATGGAAATTGTATCTTGGGCATTACGTGAAGCCATGTGCAGCCCGCGAATTTGCGCACGCATTTTTTCGGAGATGGATAACCCTGCTGGATCATCCGCTGCTCGATTGATTCGCTGTCCTGTTGCTAATCGTTCCATATGGACACCCATCTGATTAACATGATACGAGTAGTGTCTATATGCCATAGAACCAAGATTGAACCACGATACTTGCATTTCTCCCACCTCCTTCCAAATTTAATGTAATAAACACTCAAAAACCCTACAAAAAAGTAATATTATGGAACATAATCTCTTGCTATAATAAATCGGAAATAATCGGGTAAAAAATAAATGTAAACGGACTCTTTTTTACCAATCTACATACAAAAAGCTGTGAGATCCTTATTTGTAAAGGATCTCACAGCTTTTATCTTAGCTCTTGCTATTCTTCTTGCGATACGAAGCCTGAATGTTTTTCCGACGCGCGCGACGCTGTTCCTTCTCACGCTCCAACTGGACTTTTTTCTTATAGCCCGGCTTTACCTTCGGAGCCTTTGCTTTCGCGCGACCACTCTGCGCAGCAGACGGCTGTGCTGCAGACGAACGAGACACCTTCTTCTCTTCACCATTCTCTGCTACTTTCTTCTCTTCTGCTTCTGGACGCACTGGTTTTTCCTTGCGACGCACTTTCTTTGCACCACCGAGGAATTTCTCTTCCGCTCCCCCGCTGATTGCACGTGTAAAACGGCTGAAAATCTGGCGTTGGCGTGGGGAAATCAGCGAAATCGCTTCTCCCTGCTGCCCGGCGCGCCCCGTCCGGCCAACCCGGTGAATATAGCTTTCTACATCAGACGGTAGATCATAGTTAAATACATGTGTAATACCTTCCACATCAAGACCGCGTGCGGCAATGTCAGTCGCAACGAGATACTGAAAGCGTGCTTCGCGGAAGCGGTCCATAATCTGCTCCCGCTTCTTCTGGCTCAAATCGCCGTGCAGCGCTTCCGCTTCGACCCCGTTCTCCTGTAAGCGGCGCACCAATTCATTAACCCGCTGCTTCGTATTGGCAAAAATCACAGCCAGATACGGACGTGCATCTGCCACAAGCTTGATTAGCATGTCCGTTTTATCGCTCTGGTTCACAACATAGTACGATTCTTTCGTATTTTCTGCCGTCATCTGACGCTTCTCTACCTTGACGATCTGCGGCTGATTCATGAAGTTATGTGCTAGCTTACGCACCCCATCCGGCACAGTAGCTGAGAACAGCAATACCTGTTTCTTCTGTGCAGTCTGAATAAACACTTCCTCTACTTCCTGTACAAAGCCCATCTCCAGCATTTTATCCGCTTCATCCAGCACCATTGTATGAATGCGTCCGAAATGCAATGTTTCACGACGCAAATGATCAAGAATACGTCCCGGTGTCCCCACTACAATCTGAATCCGACCTGATAACTTGCTAATCTGGCGCATGATGTCCTGTCCACCGTGCAGCGACAATACTTGTACGTTCATATGTTTACCCAGCTCAGCAATATCATCGGTGATCTGGATCGCTAGCTCACGTGTCGGCGTCATGACCAGCGCCTGCACATCACTTGCGTTCGGATCGAGCTTCTGAAGAATGGGAATAACGAACGCTGCTGTTTTCCCCGTTCCCGTCTGCGCCTGCCCAAGCACGTCTTTTCCTTCAAGGGCCAATGGAATTGCCTGTTCCTGAATGGGAGTCGGCTGTTTATAATACAGGTCTGCAATCCCCTGCATAATTTCCGGTTTTAGCTTAAACTGCTCAAATGATTTCATATGTTTCTTCCTTTCTTAATGCCAAAAAAAGCATACTGCTTCTATTGTACCCGAACTTTTGTATTTAGACCACTTTGCATTTTTTCCTTGCATTATGTATGAGGTGCAGTATAATAAAAGCAAAATTTGATACCTTTCGTAAACTGCTGGGGGATCCCGATGAGTCGGGCTGAGAATGAAACGCGATGAAGTTTCTAAACTCCTGGGACCTGATCTGGTTAGTACCAGCGTAGGAAAGCAGGCGACTATACATAGCGCATGAAGCGTTCTCAAGTCGGGTCCCATAAGTGGGACCCGACTTTTTTGCTGTGAAAATAGATGAGGGAGCGAAAAAAATGAGGGAATTCATGCGTGAATTTCATGTGATCAGCACCGGGAGACAATCACCAGAGCAAGTAGTAGAAATCGTTCGAACCATCGCACCGTATGTGGATGTGTTTCACCTGCGAGAGAAACAGCTGACCGCCCGTGACTTGTATACCCTTGGGCAGACACTTTTGCTCGAAGCAGACCTGCCTCCCCACAAGCTTGCGATAAATGATCGACTCGATGTAGCCATAGCGCTAGGGGCTGGTACGGTTCATCTCGCCGGACATAGTCTCTCCCCTGATATCGTACGTAGCAACGCACCCGGCATACGAATCGGTGTCTCGGTTCACAGCTTAGGAGAAGCTACGGCGGCAGAAGCTGCCGGTGCAGATTATCTTCTTTTCGGGCATGTATTTCCATCTGGCTCCAAGCCAGGACTCACGCCGCGCGGAACAGAAGCGCTGCGGAGAGTAGCAGAAGCTTGTACGATTCCCGTACTTGCACTTGGTGGTATCACTTCAACTGTTCTGCCCGATATCATCGAGGCCGGGGCTATGGGGGCAGCTGTTCTATCTGCCGTGATGGATGCTGCACAGCCTGCTGAGATCAGCAAACAACTCTATACCATTCTGAGACAAGGAGTGATCAACGATGAAAACATATGATGCCGTTATTATTGGCGGCGGTGTGATCGGTACAGCCATTGCTTATTATGCGGCAAAACGCGGACAAAAAGTAGTTGTATTGGAAAAAGACTGCCTGGCCGCTCATGCTTCCCGTGCAGCAGGCGGTATGCTCGGCGCACAGGTAGAATTCCCTGAGCCGGGACCACTTGTCGAACTGTCGCTGTACAGCCGCGCGATGTTCCGCGAGCTTGCAGCAGAACTACAACAGGCGGCAGGCGTTGATATTGGTCTTAATGAATCTGGGATGCTGCGCACAGCCTGGACAGAAGAAGAAAAGCAAACGCTGCTTACACAAGCAATCTGGCAACGAGCTGCAGGACTGCAAGCAGACTGGATGGAGACAGCAGACGTGCAGGCGCTGGAACCAGCTGTCAGCTCAGAAATCAAAGGGGCGCTCTGGCTTCCAGATGACACACAAGTATCCGCTCCCCATCTGTCACGTGCCTTTGCCGCAGCCGCAGCCCGACTTGGAGCGTCTCTTGTTGAGCGCTGTGCTGTCACAAACTTTCGGATGAATGGCTCTCATATTGAAGCTGTGCAGACTAGCAAGGGAGAATTCAGCGGTGAACAGTACATCATCGCAGGCGGGGCTTGGAGCGGTGAACTTACAAAGCTGCTTGATGCTCCACTGCCTGTATTCCCATTAAAAGGCGAGGCCTTCTCTGTACTTGCTGTGCCGCAGCCAATCGCGCGCACTGTTTATTCTCACGGTTGCTATATCGTGCCAAAAGAAGGAAATCGTCTACTTGTTGGTGCATCCGTGAAGGACTGCGGTTTTGACGATCGGCTAAGCATTGGCGGTCTGCATCAGTTAATGGCGAAAGCCGTACGGATTCTGCCAGACATTGCCGCCTATCCGCTTGAACAAACATGGGCGAGCCTGCGGCCACAGACAGCAGATGGTCTCCCGTATCTTGGTCGACTTGCATCCGTATCAAACGTAATTGTTGCATCCGGGCATTTCCGCAACGGAATTCTATTAAGTCCGGCAACTGGTAAGATTGTATCTGGCCTGCTCGCAGGTGAAGCACCGGGACTTGATCTTTCCGCATTTGCTCCAGACCGCCATCGGTCGATTCCAGCATCATAAGGAGGTGAGTAGATGAACATCATCATTAATGGAGATGCTCAGACTGTTCCGGACCACATCGAAACGGTGCAGCAGCTTCTCACTTATTTGCATCTGCAAGATCGAATTGTCGTGGTAGAGAGTAATCGTACGATTTTACAGAAAGACGCGCATGAAGCAACACCAGTGCGCGAAGGAGACGTATTTGAGCTCGTACATTTCGTAGGGGGAGGTTGATTTATTATGTTAAAAATTGGACCGTATTCATTCACATCACGCCTGTTACTTGGCACAGGAAAATTCCCGGATTTCGCGATTCAACGCCAAGCCGTTGACGTATCCGAAACGGAGATTCTTACATTTGCCGTACGTCGCATGAACATCTATGACCCGGCACAGCCAAATTTTCTGGAGCAGCTTGATCTAAGCCGCTTCAAACTGCTACCAAACACAGCCGGAGCATCTACTGCGGAAGAAGCAGTACGCATCGCACGTCTTTCAAAAGCATCTGGCTTATGCGACATGATTAAAGTAGAAGTCATTGCCGATAGCAAAACCTTGCTTCCAGATCCAATCGAGACACTAAAAGCAACCGAGCAGCTTGTCCGTGAAGGATTTATTGTTCTACCGTATACAAACGATGATCCGGTACTCGCACGAAAGCTGCAGGAAGCGGGGGCTCATGCTGTCATGCCTGGTGCTTCCCCAATCGGGAGCGGACAGGGCATTCTCAATCCGCTTAACATTAGCATCATTATTGAAGAAGCACGTGTTCCTGTGATTGTCGATGCGGGAATTGGCACACCGTCAGATGTAGCAATTGCGATGGAGCTTGGCGCAGATGGTGTATTGCTAAACACTGCTGTTTCAGGTGCAGCTGATCCGGTGAAAATGGCTGAAGCAATGGGATTGGCTGTAAAAGCTGGACGTCTTGGTTTTGAAGCTGGACGCATTCCGAAAAAACGCTACGCACAAGCAAGTAGTCCAACCGAAGGCATGGTTCAATCTTGATTCAACACTGCTAATAAAAAAGGACTACAACCAAAAGAAAGAACGCTGACCTGTACATCAGATCAGCGTTCTTTCTTCTTATCACGTAACATCTCTTCGAATTTATCAGCTGCGATCGGTTTACTAAATAAATATCCCTGTCCTTCATGACAGCCTTCCTCACGCAAAAAATCCCACTGGTGGTCCGTCTCAATTCCTTCCGCCAGAACTTTAAGCTGTAAGGCATGCGCCATGGAAATAATCGCACTTACAATCGCTTCATCATTAGCGTTAGGCAATCCACTCACAAAAGATCGGTCAATTTTCACCACATCAATCGGTAGGTTTTTCAGGTGATTAAAGGAGGAGTACCCCGTTCCAAAATCATCAATTGAAATATAAATACCCATTTCCTTTAAAGCATTCAACTTTTTAATAATTTCACGATCATAATTAATTAACACACTTTCGGTAATCTCAATCTCTAGCCAGCGGGCTTCCAGATCCGCTTCTTTCAATGCATCCGCAATCATCTCCACCAGGTTTTCCTGCTTAAACTGTAACGTGGACAAATTCACTGACACAACGAATGGAGAATATCCTTCATCCTGCCATTTTTTATTTTGTTTACATGCCGTCCGAATGACCCATTCGCCAAGCGGGATAATCAGCCCAACATTCTCCGCAATCGGAATAAATCGGTCAGGTGGAATAAATCCAAATTCTTCATGATGCCATCTGATCAATGCTTCTACCCCAAGCATCTCTCCCGTCTTAATATCCACTTTTGGCTGATAATGCAAATACAAACTGTCATCTTTTATCGCCTGGCGCAATTCCTGTTCAATCGTAAGCCGACTAATAAATTCTTTCTCCATTTCTACTGTATACATTTCATAACGATTTTCACCTTTGTCCTTGGCGCAGTACATCGCTGTATCTGCACGACGCAGCAGGCTTTCTGCATCTTCACCATGAACCGGATACACAGAAACACCAAGACTTGGCGTCATCGTAATCTGGTATCCTTTGCTGTCAAAAGGGGCTTTGAATATATCCAAAATGTGCAGGGCAGCCTGTTGTGCTTCTTCTTCCTGCTGCATACCTGACCAGACAACTGTAAACTCATCGCCACCAATTCGAAATACCGCAGTCGATTCAGACTCTAGGAACTGCTCCATTCGATAGGCGATTGCTTCAAGCAGCCCGTCTCCTATTTTATGTCCGAGTGTATCATTCACATGTTTAAACCGATCGAGGTCAATGAAAATCGTCGCAAACATCGATTGTGATTGTTCCGCCGTTTGCACTGCCTCTTCCATAAATTCATGAAATCCCCGACGATTTCGCAGATTGGTCAACGGATCATAATAAGCAAGGCGATAAACTTGAGCTTCGGCCTCTTTCTGCGCAGTAATATCACGCCGGATCGAAACATAGCTGGTCGGCTTATCAGCCCCTTTAGGAAAGGGGACAATAATCGTATCCACCCAATAAAAAGAGCCATCTTTCTTTCTGTTTTTGATTTCTCCCTGCCAGACTCTTCCCTTGCTAATCATTTCCCACATATTCTTAAAAAAATCCCGGCCGTGATAATCTGCATTTATTATTCGATGAGTATTACCGAGTAACTCTTTCTGACTGTACTGGGAAACCTCACAAAACTTATCATTCACATATGTGATGACACCGTTTGCATCTGTGACCGCAAGTATAGAAGATTGGTCAAGCGCATATTTAATGTCTACTAGTGTTTCTACAAACTTTTCTGAAATATCACCCATAGTCTTCCCTCTCATTTATCTATACGTGAAATCAAGTATATAGCACCGTTTACAAAAAAATAAAGTTAAATTTACAATACAGACTTTTTTTTAACAAAAAAGAGGCCGCCTTGTCAAAAGGACGGTCTCCTCTGCATATTCCTCAATGGTTCACAATTCCCTGACGCTCGATTTCACCACCTGTCAACTCTAATGCTTCATCCTGACGCCCCATTAATGCATAACGCATACTGTCAATCAATGCTTCCCAGCTTGCTTCAATTACATTCGGAGATACGCCAACCGTACTCCAGCTTTCTTCTCCGTCTTTAGTCGACTCAACGAGCACACGAACTTTAGATGCGGTCGCATCCTGCTCGCTCAATACCCGAACTTTATAGTCGGTCAAATACATTTTACTGATATCCGGGAAGGCCACTTCAAGCGCCTTGCGCAGCGCGTTATCAAGCGCATTGACCGGGCCATTACCTTCTGCAACCGTATGCACGGTTTGCCCACCTACTTGTAGCTTCACCGTTGCTTCGGTCGTACTGTCCGCTCCACCATGCTTCTCCATTAGCACTTTGAATGACTCTACCGTAAACACGTCCTCATAATTACCAAGCCCCTGACGCAGCAGCAGTTCAAATGATGCTTCGGCTCCTTCATACTGATAGCCCTGATGCTCCATTTCTTTAATTTTTTGAATAATCGCTCGACCTTCCGGCTTCGTTTTATCAAGCTCAATATTTAATTCCTGTGCTTTAAACAGCAAGTTACTTTGTCCTGATAATTCTGACACTAATACGCGGCGCGTATTGCCTACGTCTTCTGGACGAATGTGTTCATACGTTTCAGCCGCTTTCAAAATTGCGCTCACATGCATCCCGCCTTTATGGGCAAACGCACTATGACCAACAAACGGCTGCAAGTTCGGTGGATTAATGTTCGCAATCTCGTACACGTAGCGCGACGTGTTCGTCAACTGCTTCAGCTGCTCTGGCGGTACACACTCATACCCAAGCTTTAGCTGCAAGTTTGGAATGATGGAGATTAAATTCGTATTCCCACACCGTTCGCCAAACCCATTGATTGTGCCTTGCACTTGACGTGCCCCTGCCCCAACAGCTGCTAGTGAATTCGCCACCGCCAGTTCCCCATCATTATGACAATGAATCCCTACTGGTGTTGCAAACTCCTTACAGACACGACCAACGATCTCGCTAATCTCATGCGGCAGAGAGCCACCATTCGTATCACACAACGCAAGCCAGTCTGCCCCCGCTTCGGACGCCTGACGCAGCGTTGCCAGCGCATAGTCTGGATTGTGCTTATAGCCATCGAAGAAATGCTCCGCATCATAAATAACTTCCAGTCCATTTTCCTTTAAGAAGCGGACAGAATCATAAATCATACTTAAATTCTCATCAAGCGTCGTACCAAGTGCCTCTGTTACATGAAAATCCCAGCTCTTGCCGAAGATGGCTACTGCCGAAACACCACTTTCCAGAATCATTCGCAGATTATCATCCGCCTCTGCAGTCACACCGAAGCGGCGCGTGCTACCAAATGCGGTAACTTTGGCATGCTTCAATTTAAGCTCTTTAACACGTAGAAAAAACTCCATGTCTTTTGGATTGCTTCCGGGCCAACCGCCTTCGATATAAGAAACGCCTAGCTGATCGAGCTTACGAGCAATTTTAAGTTTGTCATCGACAGATAGGCTGATCCCCTCTCCTTGCGTCCCATCTCGGAGTGTTGTGTCATACATGTATACGTGCTTGTTCACCTGAACATATCCTCCCTCATTGCATTCTCTCCAACTTATTTTTAGAGTTTTCGTAATATATTATTTTTTTCTATAAATCATACCATACGATGAACAGGCTGGCTAGCCGAGCGGTTTTTCGCTATGATGAAGGAGACTTTGTACAAAGAGGGGGCACGGACATGCGAAGCCGTTATTATGGCACAGCGGAAGCGCTCGGATTTCAGGAAGCTCTCGCTGCCTACCATTATCTCACATCACGAATCGACCGGACTATCCTTCGGCATGGCCGCTTTCTCATTGATACGGATGCGTTGCTCGTTCCGGTAAACCTTGACTGCTTCCACTGTCACCTGGTACACGGGCAGACATGCTGTGAGCAAGGGCAACCATATTCCATGACAGGTGCGAATCTGTCACAGTTTGAAGCACATGCACTGCCGATTCTAGAGCGGCATGCGCAGGATGAGCGCATCGAGATTGCACGAAAACATGGTATTTTCGAAGCAACGGCTGCCACGAATCATCATTCGTGTATCCGTAAGTTTGCTGGGGATTGCTTGTATCTTGTAAAACAAGATGAAAAACATCTCTGTGCGATTCATCGCTATGCGCTGGAGGAAGCGATCGAACCTGCACAACTGAAACCGTTCAGCTGCTCACTCTTCCCGCTCGAAATTATCGAAATGGACGAAGGCATACTGCTTACAGCGGTCACACCAGATACGATGGACTTCAGTCGCTGGGGTGATTTTTATCATAAGCATTACTCATGTGTAAACCCGGCACGACGGCCTAAAGGAACACCTTCGCACTATTTTGCTGCTACGGACTACCGGCCTGCCTGGATATGGGCACGTGATCTGCTTGTGTCGTACTGGGGAGAAGCGGACGTTGCCAGTATTGAATCCAAACTGCCGCTTCCGGTGTAATCTGCTTCTTTTTTTTAGATAGTAGGCGTATAATGAAAGTAACTAGGCAAAGAAAGGGAGTAAGTTATTCATGAAATGGCAGGACGAATCTTCCGCATTGCTGGACGAGCTGCTTAAGCCACTTCCAGTATTCGTACGCCCAATGGCGAAGAAATCAATCAAAAGCAAAATCGAACAAGTAGCTCAGGAAAACGGTGCTGAAGAAATCAGTCACGACCACGTGATTCGCGGCTACATTTTGGCTGCTCCAGATAAGGACCGTGCCGTAACGGCTCTGGAAGCTCATAATATCGATTTGGCTCCTTATGGAGAACTATTAAAATAGGCAACATACATTAAAGAGAAAGAGGATGTCTCAAAGTCGTAACATAGCGACTGAGACAGCCTCTTTTTTCTTGGTTTATGTTTTCGCCAAAATGTGGTGGAGGAACGGGATCGGGCGGGGCCTCGTCACTTCGGTACGCTTACGAAGAAGTTGGGACTGTCCGCTCCAGGTGCCAGACGAACTCGCCCACAAAAGATGCCCCCGATGTATTCACATCGAAGTATTGTGGGCAAAAGCCCGTTCTCCTGTCCCCTTCCGCTAGGAAGTCGCATACAGGCGTTCCGTTGCCCCACCCGATCCCGCTCCTAGCACACTTTGGATAAAAATCATCAAGAAAGATCAAGAGGCTGAGCTTTGCTATGCAGGCAAAAAATACGGAAGCCGTCTTTCGAGAAGTCAGTGGCGATCAAGCAAACCCGTTCTGACGCAGCATGTTTTTTATCATTATGCAACAGCTGAATCATCTTTCTTCTCTGTTCGCTTCATTACGTACGCCATATAGACCGCTATGTAAACAACAAGTAGCAGGATCGAATACCGATACATATGCGCATAATTTACTCGTTCAGCAATTGCCCCAAGAATGAGTCCCCCGCCGCCGATCCCTAAATCAAAGGCATTGTAAAACGTCGCATTAGCCGCCCCACGTCGAGCCGGAGCTACACGATTGATAACCCACGCCTGTAGAGAAGGCTGAATCGCACCAAATCCAGCTCCATAAAAGATGGCCGCTATAATCAGAAGTAGTGTGGATGTCGCAGATGATAATAGAAATAAACCAAGTATGCTACACACAGCACCCGGAAGCAGTACCCAATAATGCCCCTTTTTATCAAAAATTTTGCCTGAAATCGGACGAATAACAAATATGCTTGCCGCATTAACGAGAAAGAACCAGCCGACGTTCGCAATTCCTGCCTCTTTTCCGAACAACGTAATAAAACTTACAATTCCTCCATATGTCACACCAAGCAACAGAGCAAGAAAAGAAGGAAATAACGCTTGCCGTTCTACTAACCGAGCTAATAATGAAGTAAATGATTGTTTGACTATACCTCGTTCTGGATAAGGAATGGAGATGAACGGCGTCAAACCGAACGAAAGGAGCGTACTTACGAATGTACAAATAAACAAGCTATTGAATCCATAGTCTCTCATAAGCCAAATCCCAATGAACGGACCGAGAGCCATCGCCAGGGTAGAACCGAGTCCAAAATAGCCCATCCCTTCCCCTCTACGTGCAGCTGGAATGATATCAGACGCAACCGCTCCATACGTTGTCGTCGAAATTCCCCATCCTACTCCATGCACGAAACGTAACACTAATACAGCAAAGACAGTCGTAGCTACATAATAGCCACCCATCGCAAGTAGCGTCATAATACCTGCTCCAGCAAACATGACATGTCGGTTCATTGTTTCCAGCGCAACACCCGTAAAAAATCGAATGATGATCGCCGACAGTGTTAAAAGCGCAATAACAAGGCCGACCTCAGTTCCATTCCCTCCATGCTCTGATACAAATACAGGCAGTGTAGGCAAAAGCATCTGGAACCCCATAAATAAAAAGAAATTAGAAAGCGATAGAAGAATAAAATTTTTGGTCCATAATGGTTCTTTTTTTGCAGGAATATTTGTCGCCATCACATCACCCCCGCTTATACTTTTCCATTATTATACTACATCTATTTCCCATATATAGTTATCACATCAAACGTAATCATACAGAGAACACATCAACCTCTTTTTTCCTGTGCAGCTTTCCTCTTACCCAGAAAGCATTTATCAAAAATAAGACAGCAGCAAGCAAAAACAGCCCATGCAGGCCAATCCAACTACTTAACGGGCCACCAATTACAGGTCCTAAGAGATTGCCTAGGTTCATCGCACTCGTGCTGTATGCAAATGTCCGACTCTCCATGCCCTTCGGCGCGTACTGGCGAATTAAATTATGCACAGAAGGTACAAGCCCGCCCAGACATATTCCAAGTAAGAAGCGAAGAATAACCAAGAGCCAGACTGAATGTACGAACGCCTGTGGGATTAGCAAAACAGCCGTTCCAAGCAAGCAAATGAGCAATACATTGTGTGAGCCGACCTTATCTCCCCATTTCCCGAGCAAAGGCGCCACCAACACAGTAGAAATTCCGGCCGCAGACACCGTCAGCCCGATCACAAACGATAACAAATTCCGCCCTTGCCACAGCTCCTGTACATAGGAAGACAAAAACGGATTCGTGCTCATCATCGCATACTGAATTAAAAATCCGACTAAAAACAGCGCAAGCAGCGGCTCTGTATGCAAAATGCGGCGAAATCCACCTTCCTCACCTTCTACTACCTCCTTCGGCTGTGGACGATTCACTTCTTTTACAAACAAAACAACAAAGATCGATGCAGTAAGCAGCATACTACCTGTCACCAAAAATACATGACGAAACCCTACCCACTCTGCCAACAGTCCACCTAACAGCGGTCCAAGAATCGTACCCGCAACCGCCCCTGACTGTAGAAAGCCAAGCGCATACCCGGTATGCTCCTTTGGGGTGTTGGTTGAGACAAGCGCAACTGCGGCCGGAATAAAACCCGAAATTATCCCATTCAGAAGCCTAAGTCCAAGCAGCTGTTCCGGCGATGTCACCATTCCCATAAGAACAGTGACAGTCGCCATGCCGATACCCGAACGAATGAGCATCACTTTACGTCCGGTACGATCCGCTAATCGCCCCCATACCGGAGCCATCAAAAATGCGGTTAAGAAATTGGCACCAAAAATCCAGCCTGTCCAGCGATGTACCGCATCCATATCGGTCATTCCCATATCATGCTGAAGATACATCGGCAAAAACGGTATAATCAAACTCATAGCCGCCGTTACAATAAACTGCGCAGCCCACAAAATATACATGTTACGCTTCCAGATTGGCATTGTATCTTTCTCCTTCCGCTGAAAACAACAAAATCCCCGGCATAACACGCACGAGGAACGTATCGTATAATCAATTAAGTAACTTTTTCATTATACCCCTGTTGTTTTCTAAACAGAATAGACTTTTTTGAAGGTAGGTCCTATTTCATTCTCGGTCGCGTTTCAGCAAAGAATGCGCTACTATGTACTAGAGAAACGATATGACACAACGATCCTAACTATAAGGAGTGCCCTTCCTATGACAGAACAAGACATTCACCGCTTACTTGATCAGGCGCGACACGCTATTTTTCTCGGAGAAGAACTGCCAGCCGAAGCCTCTGCTCTCACACAGGAGGACTATTTGGCTCAGTATGAGGCACGCACAGAGCGTAACCCGCTCCATGAAAAAGAACTTCTCAGACAAGCGATCGCCCCACTGCTTGCTACATACCAGCACGTATGGAAGATGAATAACGCAGCTGCGGCTCTTATGACCGGAGACTCGCTTCCGGAGCCGGAAGACGAAGAAGAATGGCTGCTGGAAATATACGATGAGATCATGAATACAGATACCGAAGAGGAATGGGAAAAGCTCACCCAGCGCTTTATGCCTTGATTTGCAAAAAAACAGCCATTTTTTCCGATGTATAATCAGAAAAAATGGCTGCGCTTATGATTGGCTGTATTTCTTGCCCTGCCATGATTCACGGCGTACAAGTTCACGATCAATCGCTGTGAGGATCTCCCACTTATTCCGACTCCACATCGGACCAATTAACAAATCTGGTGGGCCATCACCCGTCAGTCGGTGAATAATCATCTCCGGTGGAAGCATCTCCAACGTATCTACAATCAAGCGCACGTATTGATCCTGCTCCAAAAATTCAAGCAAGCCTGCTTCATATTGCTTCACCATCGGAGTTTTCCGCAACAGATGGAGCAGATGCAATTTAACCCCCTGCACATCCATATGAGCCACAGCACGTGCTGTTTCAAGCATCATCTCTTCCGTCTCACCTGGAAGACCGTAAATAATGTGGGAGCAGACACGAATATTATGCTTGCGCAGCTTTTCTACCGCTTCATAATAGCACGCTGTATCATGCGCACGATTAATCAATTCTGATGTTGATTCATGAATCGTCTGTAAGCCAAGCTCCACCCATAAATACGTTTTTTCGTTCAATTCTGCCAACAGCTCAACTACATCATCAGGCAAACAGTCCGGACGAGTCGCAATCGATAGTCCGACTACATCCTCTTGTTCGAGAATCGTCTCATAGCATTCTCTAAGCACCTCAACTGGCGCATACGTGTTGCTGTACGCCTGGAAATACCCAATGTATTTCGCATCCGGCCATTTGCGGTGCTGGCGATTCCTAACTTCATTGAATTGTGTCACCAGGTCATCACGCCGCCAGCCGGCGAAGTCACCTGAGCCGCGTGCGCTACAGAACGTGCAGCCGCCGGTCGCAATGGACCCGTCGCGGTTTGGGCAGGTAAACCCTGCATCCAGCATCACTTTAAATACCTTCGTGCCAAATGTCTTGCGTAAATAACTGTTTAATGTATGATATCGTTTATCGCCCCAGAGAAGCGGAGCGGTTGTGTCTTGCATGCTGTTCATTAGGTATTCTCCTCCTCCATTCAGTATAGCAGGATCGACTACTTCATCCAATCGGCAAACAACGCCAGAATGCCTGCCGCAATAAGCGGTCCAACTGGAACCCCACGAAACAATGCCACTCCGACAATCGTACCGGCTAGAAGTCCTGTCACAATGTGCGGTTCAGACGTTAACAGCCCGGTTCCACGCCCACCAAGATAAGCGACAAAAATCCCTACTGCTACAGCAAAAATTCCGATCATACTCTGACTTGTAAGCCAAAGATCCGCCAGTGTAATTTTGCCAAGTGCAATCGGTGCCAATACTCCTATCGTCAATACTGTAATCCCGATCTTTAAGCCATATTGATTCGTCCAGGTTAGTAGAGAACCAGACGGTACAACTTTTACGATCATCAGCACGACAGCTGCGACCCATACCGTAGCATTCTTTGATAAAAAACCAAGTAACGCTACGGCACCCAAAATGATGTATGCATCCATTCCCCCACCTCCCTTCTCTTCGATTATAGATGAATATACAGGAAGTCAAAAAGGACAGAAGCCGAATGGCCCTGTCCTTTTGCCTTCTATCGATCCTGCTTCGGCTTGCCACCTGAGCGCGGACGACGGTCACGGTCACCACCGCGATTGCGGTCACCACTGCCACCGCCACGATTACGATCGCCGCTGCGTCCACCACGATCACCGCCACGATAATCACCACGTCCACGATTGCCACCGCCGTTACCAAACGGCTTGCTGTCGCGGCGCTTGATTTTTTTCGAACGAACCGGTGCTTCAGCTGTCAGTTGAATCTCTACATCATTGTTTGTACTCTTTGTCAGCATTTTCAGCGCGGCTGCTACGAGATCAATGGAATTGTACGTATGTAGTACTTCTTCCGCCATGCCCTGGTAATCATTCAGCCCGCCTTCTTCCATTACCTCTACCAGACGGTCCAATGCAACACGCTGCTTGCCTTCCATCGCTTCTACCATGCTCGGAATCGGACGACGATCCATCTGACGCTTCGTAACTTTCTCGATAATCTTACGGTGATCAGACTCACGCGGCGTTACGAATGTTACAGCAGAACCTGTTTTACCCGCACGTCCAGTACGACCGATACGGTGTACATAACTTTCCGGATCCTGCGGAATATCGAAGTTGTATACGTGCGTTACGCCACTTACATCGAGGCCGCGTGCCGCTACGTCTGTTGCGACAAGTACTTCAAGCTGACCTTCCCGGAATTTACGCATTGCTACGTCACGCTGGCGCTGGCTTAAGTCACCGTGAATGCCTTCTGCCATATAGCCGCGCTTGTTAAGTGCATCATTCAATTCATCAACCCGACGCTTCGTGCGGCCAAATACGATCGCAAGCTCCGGTGAATCAATGTCGAGCAAACGACACAGCACGTCAAACTTCTGACGTTCCTGTAGTTCCATATAATACTGAGAAATGTTCGGTACTGTTACTTCTTTTGCCTTAATCGCTACGTGCTCTGGGTTACGCAGGAATTTCTCTGTCAGGCGTTTAATCTGCGGTGGCATCGTCGCTGAGAAGAACAGGCCTTGGCGCTCTTCTGGAATCTCTGTGAGGATCGATTCAATATCCTCAACAAAGCCCATGTCGAGCATTTCATCCGCCTCATCAAGTACAACCGTTGCTACGTTTTGCAGACGAATCGTCTTCCGACGGATATGGTCAAGTAGACGACCTGGTGTCCCAATAATAATATGAGGGCGGTTTTTCAATGCCCGAATCTGGCGGCTGATCTCTTGTCCACCGTATACCGGCAATACGCGAACGCCCGAACGAGAACCAAGCTTGCCGATTTCTTCTGCAACCTGAATCGCCAACTCGCGAGTCGGTGCCATAATCAATGCCTGAATAACCGGATTCGTCGGATCTACTCGTTCAATTACCGGAATTCCGAAGGCTGCTGTTTTACCTGTACCGGTCTGTGCTTGTCCAATAATGTCAGATCCTTGCAGTGCAAGCGGGATCGTTTTTTCCTGGATTGGTGTTGCTTCTTCAAATCCCATCTCGCTAATAGCGCGTGTCATCTGGGGGCTTAAACCTAATTCATTAAATGTTGCCAATCGTATTATCTCCTTTATATTTCAATGGAATATTTTCGTACCGTTTATTTTTCGGACATTCTTACAGTATACTCTTTTTCTACATAAATATATAGCCTAAAATTTAATAACTTATACAAACTTACCCGTATAGAATACGTGTGGGCGAGTTCGTCTGGCACCTAGAGCAGACAGCCCCTTCTCTTAGCCAGCGTACCGAAGTGACGAGACCCTGTCCGATCCCGCTCCTCCACCACACATTTGAGAAAACCAACCCCTTTTTCATTCAGAGGGGTTGCGGCGAGGTAGTCGAAAGAAGTATGATGAAAGGGTTGTAACCCCGGAACTAAACGCGGGGGATTTGGAAAGGAGCTTTCACAAGCATATGAGTGTACGCAAAGACCTCCGCAATATCGCAATTATTGCACACGTTGACCACGGGAAAACAACCCTCGTTGATAAAATGCTGATCCAATCCGGAACTTTCCGTTCTAATGAACAAGTTCAGGAACGCATGATGGACTCAAACGATTTGGAACGTGAACGCGGCATTACGATTCTGGCCAAAAATACGGCCGTAACGTTCGAAGACTATACGATTAACATCATGGATACACCAGGACACGCCGACTTCGGCGGTGAAGTAGAACGTATTATGAAAATGGTAGACGGTGTTCTGCTCGTTGTTGATGCGTTCGAAGGCTGTATGCCACAGACACGCTTCGTGCTGAAAAAAGCACTCGAGCAAAAAGTAACACCGATCCTTGTTATTAACAAAATCGACCGCGAAAACGCCCGCCCGGCAGAAGTCGTGGATGAAGTATATGACCTGTTCATCGACCTGGATGCAACAGAAGAACAACTGGACTTCCCTGTTATTTACGCATCGGGTATTAACGGTACAGCCAGCCGTACACCGGAAAAGCAGGACGATGACCTGCGTGCACTGTTCGAAACGATTGTTGAGTATATTCCAGGACCAGCAGGCGATTTTGAAGCGCCGCTACAGTTCCAGGTAACGATGCTTGACTATAACGAATACCTCGGTCGCATCGGGGTAGGCCGCATTCAACGCGGAACAATCCGCCGTGGCGATACCGTAGCCCAAATGCGCCGTGACGGATCTGTTAAACAGGTCCGCATCAACAAACTTTTTGGTTTCCTTGGCTTAAAACGTGTTGAGATTGAAGAAGCAAAAGCAGGCGATATTATCGCTGTTGCAGGTGTAGATGAAATTAACGTTGGGGAAACACTCTCCGATGTAGAAGTACAGGAAGCACTGCCACTGCTCACAATCGATGAGCCAACGCTGCAGATGTCTTTCCTTGTAAATAACAGTCCATTTGCCGGTCGCGAAGGCAAGCACGTAACATCCCGCAAGCTGCGTGATCGTCTGATGGCTGAGCTTGAAACAGATGTAAGTCTGCGTGTTGATGAAGTCACACCAGAGCAATATACCGTATCCGGACGCGGTGAACTTCACCTGTCCATCCTGGTTGAGAACATGCGCCGTGAAGGATATGAGCTTCAAGTATCTAAACCAGAAGTTATCGTTCGTGAAATTGACGGTGTAAAATCCGAACCGACGGAGCGTCTGACGATTGATGTTCCAGAAGAATATACGGGTGCTGTTATGGAATCCCTCGGTGCACGTAAAGCCGAAATGGTCAACATGATCAACAACGGCTTCGGCTCTGTCCGCCTTGAGTTCATCATTCCATCCCGTGGCCTAATCGGATACCGGACAGAATTCCTGACGCAAACACGCGGCTATGGCATTCTGAACCACTCATTTGACAGCTACCGTCCGGTTGTACCAGGTTCTGTCGGTGGACGCCGTGCCGGTGTACTCGTATCCATGATTGATGGCAAATCAACCATGTACGGTATGCTGGGCGTAGAAGACCGCGGTCTTCTGTTCGTAAACCCAGGTACAGAAATTTATGAAGGCATGATCGTAGGCGAGCATAATCGTGATAACGATCTCGTTGTAAACATCAGCAAAGAAAAGCACGCAACCAATGTTCGCTCCGCAACAAAGGACGAAACCGTTAAGCTGAAAACTCCGCGCATTATGTCACTTGAAGAAGCGCTTGAGTACCTCAATGACGATGAGTACTGTGAAGTTACGCCAGAATCAATCCGTCTGCGTAAGAAACACCTCAAGAAGTCTGACCGTGAACGTGCGGCCAAACAAGCAAAATTCGTATAAAAACAAAACGGAGAGCCGTCGTGCTCTCCGTTTATTTTTCTGTCTGGCTCGTTTCTAACTTAAATTCTATTTTCTTCGGTGCAGTCGGTGCTTCCGGTTTTGCCGGTGCTGTTGGTCCGATCCGTTCAGGCACTTCCTTCATCTCAATGCTCTCACTAACCGGTTTTTCTGGATCAAGTAATGGCTTCGCCTCTTTCTGTTTGCTTTCTTGTTCTTTCTGCTTTCCAGATGATTGCTGTACAGCTTGCTTATCTGTTTTTCCCTTGTTCTCTTTACTGCTTGTCTGTTTTTTTACCTCAGCAGATTCGACCTTCTTATCATTCGGTTTTTCACTCGGTTTTGCTTCGTTTGCAGTCGGTGAAAAGAACCCATTAAGTTGCAAGGTAATCACTCCAGCCACTCCTACAATAAATAAAAACAGCAAGAGCAACCCTATCCATGTTTTTTTAGGCTGTGACTTTTGCTTAATTTCCTTCTTATTCATAAGATTGTATGTACACCTTTCCTTTCTTCTAAAAAACCTGCGCCTTTTCCAACGATAATCAACTTTATTCGTTTATTCAACTCATTTCTCTCCAGCCTCATAATTGTTTTCACTGTAAAAATATGCTATAGTATTTACGTATTCAAAATTATCTATCTTTTTCAAATGCTTTCAGGAGGGTTATTATGACTGGTACAGTAAAATGGTTTAATGCAGAAAAAGGATTCGGATTCATCGAAGTAGAAGGCGGAAGCGACGTATTCGTACACTTCTCCGCTATTCAGCAAGAAGGATATAAGTCACTTGAAGAAGGCCAGGCTGTTGAATTCGAAATCGTTGAAGGCGCTCGTGGTCCACAGGCCGCTAACGTTAGTAAATTATAATTATACGTCATCTGCATATAAAACCCCGGCTATACACCGGGGTTTTATCTATGGTCCGCAAGCCAGCTAAGCAGCTGGTCCACTACGTTTATCTTCTCCGGTTCATTAAAAATCTCATGATATAACCCACTCCACTCCACGTAGTCAATCCGTTCCACAGGCTGACCTTCTACCCAGCGACGTACCGCCTGCACATCTACAATACGATCATCGCCTGCCTGCATCACAAGCGTAGGAATCGCAGGATAGCGGTCCGCTTCCTGATGAGCAGCTTCCATCGCACGACAGAGTTGCTTATACCAGCGCACGCTTACCCGTGTCGTAATATACGGGTCCGTTCCGTACTGCTTAGCAATCAACAAATCCCGGCTTACTTCATCTGCTCCAATCCCGGCGGAGAGACACAGGCGAGGAGCAACTACATTCAACAAAGAAGCTAGGCCATCAAGCCATGGCGGAATACTCCGTACAAGCCCTAGACACGGTGAAGATAACACGACCCCGGCGATGTCTGGTTGCTTTTCTTCCATATACCGAATCGTAATCAGTCCTCCCATACTATGCCCAATGAGAAAGACTGGCTTCTTATATCCATATGCGCGGGCAAGCCACTCGTCAAGCGCCTGATAATACTGATTGAAGTCATCAATATGACCGCGCCTTCCCCCTGAACGGCCAAGCCCCGGCAGATCTCCGCCAATCACATGGTACCCAGCCTCCTTCAGTCTGCCTGCAAGCCACTCATACCGCGCAAAGTACTCACCGGCTCCATGAACGAGTACAACCGTTGCATGTACGTGTTCAGCCAGATGACACTCTGTATAAATATTCATACGTCTCCTTTCCTCACCACACATAAAAACTCTCCTGCCGAACGTTCAACAGGAGAGCGCTTTCTTATTTAGTGAAGCTGCTGTGAGCGGTGATATGTGCTTAAATAATCTGCCACTTCTGAAAGTTTACATGCTGCTGCCCACGATACTGAGCGAGGTACACCTTCCTCTTCCCCCATACCATTTCGCACATACGCATCTCCAAGTCGGACAAGCTGATCATTCTGCTTCTGCTCTTCCTGAAACGGAATTTCAAGTGCATACAATTGATGTGTCGCGGTGTCAATAATGTTCATGCGATACACCGGCGCTTCCTTACTTCCCTTGCGCTGGAATCCCTGATCCACTAATACTTGTTCAACGAGCTGGAGTGGTTTCGATATACCGGATAACTTCTTATTTCTGAGCACATTGTTTCCTCCTTCTTGCTATTTCTTACACAAGAGCTGAGTGACATTTCGATTGTGCCATACATAATAGTAACGGTAGCAGCGTGAATTGATGCTTATTTGATTGTAGACTGATCGTATCACAAATGAAATATAGGGGAAAATGAAGAAATGACGGTTTTTCTGTACTATTTGATCGAATTCTGAAAATTATGCGCAATATTACTCCTATGCTTACAATTTCTCAATTTTATGTGTCGACCTTTTTTTATATGCCTAAACTCGATTATTTTTTCTTTATAACGGTTGCGTAAAACAGCAAACCATACTATTATTAAGACATACTATTCACTCGATAAGTGACATACTAATCTTTCAACATAGGTGAAAGACGGAGGGAAAGGACAGGGAAAATGGAGACTAAGACGAACAAGGAATTGAAGGATATTCTCACAAATGAGAATGTGCACTTTAATTTGTCGGTGGCACAACTGTCTGAAATGGCAGTACTGCGCAACGGCAGCAAGCTGACTTCTACAGGAGCTGTAAGCGCTCAGACAGGCAAATACACCGGACGTTCTCCTAAAGATAAATTTATTGTTGATGAACCTTCTGTACATGGCAAGGTTGACTGGGGTGACGTAAACCGACCAATCTCAGAAGAAGTATTCGACAACTTATACCAAGAAGTTCTGAACTATCTCGACAAAAAAGAACTATTTGTATTCGACGGCTTTGCAGGAGCTGACAAAAAATATCAACTTCCGATTCGTGTTGTCAACGAATTCGCATGGCATAACCTATTTGTACACGAACTGTTTATCCGTCCAACTGCAGAAGAACTTACAACACACGCACCAGAATTCACAATTGTAAGTGCACCGACGTTCCAGGCTAATCCAGCTGTTCACGGTACGAATTCTGAAGCGTTCATTATTGTAAACTTTAAGAAAAAAATCGTTCTCATCGGTGGTACACACTATGCAGGCGAGATGAAGAAATCCATCTTCTCTATCATGAACTACCTGCTTCCACAACAAGGTGTACTGTCCATGCACTGCTCTGCTAACATGGGTAAAGACGGCGATGTAGCACTGTTCTTTGGTTTGTCTGGAACAGGTAAAACTACTCTGTCTGCTGACCCAGAACGCATGCTGATCGGTGATGATGAGCACGGCTGGTCTGACCACGGTGTATTCAATATCGAAGGCGGATGCTATGCAAAATGCATCAATCTGTCCGCTGAAAAAGAACCTGAGATCTACAACGCCATCAAATTCGGTTCCGTACTGGAGAACGTTGTCGTTGATGAAAATACACGTGAGGCTGACTATGATGATAACAGCCTGACAGAAAATACACGGGCTGCCTACCCGATCGATTACATTCCGAATGCGCTTATTCCAAGCGTTGCAGGTAACCCGAACGTTGTGATTTTCCTGACAGCTGACGCATTCGGCGTACTGCCTCCAATCGCGAAGCTGACAAAAGAACAGGCGATGTTCCACTTCCTGTCTGGCTACACAAGTAAACTTGCTGGTACAGAGCGTGGCGTAACAGAACCAGAAGCAACGTTCTCTACATGCTTCGGCTCGCCGTTCCTTCCACTCGCACCACGCGTATATGCAGAAATGCTCGGTGAGAAAATTGATCAGCATAACGCACAAGTATATCTCGTGAACACAGGCTGGTCTGGTGGTCCATACGGCGTAGGTAAGCGCATGAACTTGCCATACACACGTGCGATGATTACATCTGCTCTTAAAGGTGAACTGGATAAAGAAGAATTCGAAGCACATCCGGTATTCGGTGTACTCGTACCGAAAAATGTAACAGGCGTTCCAGCTGACATTTTGAATCCGCGTAACACATGGACGGATAAGGAAGCATATGATGCACAGGCGAAGAAACTCGCTACCCTGTTCGTGGAAAACTTCAAGAAGTTCTCCGATATGCCTGAAAACATTCGCAACGCTGCTCCAAAAGCAGACTAATTATTTTGATACATTATATAGAAAGTCCGGAAATATATTCCGGACTTTTTCTAGTAGATGAATAGTTGCAAGCAAATGTGATAGAATAACGATATGGGCGCTTCTATACCCGGCAGCACTACCTGTATGATGGATGTTCTTTTATGTATGACGATACTAAACGAACGAGGTGATGTCCGTGGAAACTGTAAGACTCGAAACGATTGTTACGAGTGTAATGCCCGAAGTACTTCATGTGTTAACCCCTAAAGAACTAGATGTTCCAATCGTTCTACGCAACGGGATGCATACACTTGATCGGCATGATGTACTCGAAATTGTAGAGGCAACGATTCACACACATTCAGGAAATATCTTGCATTAACGCAATGTGCATTATATAAAAAAGGCCAGGAGCGAATCCTGGCCTTTTTTATTGTCTACCTTTTTTACGTAATCAGGTTTAGATTTCTACTGCTTCTTCTGAGAAGGGCCAAGCAGGAAGCATTTTGCGCAGCGCCTTATCCTGACGATAATCAAGCGCATATTCCGCCTGCATAACGGTATGAATCTCGCGCGTTCCTTCATAGATTACCGGCGCTTTTGCATTACGCATGAAGCGTTCAACCGGATATTCGTTTGAGTATCCATATGCACCGTGAATCTGTACCGCATCGCATGCCGCTTCAAACGCCGCATCACACGCATGCCACTTGGCCAGTGACGTCTCACGTGTATTGCGTTTCCCTTCATTTTTCAACCAGCCAGCACGATATACAAGCAGACGGGATGTTTCCAGGCTACTTACCATTTTCGCAATCATCTGCTGAACAAGTTGATGCTTACCGATTTCTTTGCCGAATGTACTTCGCTCATGACAATACTTCAAGCTTTCTTCAAGGCATGCCTGAATCAAGCCGCACGCCCCAGCCGCCACTGTAAAGCGTCCATTATCAAGGGCAGACATCGCAATCTTAAACCCTTCTCCTTCTTCTCCCAGTAAGTTTGCAGCCGGAACCCGCACATTATCAAAGAAAATTTCACCGGTATTACCCGCGCGAATCCCCAGCTTACCTTTAATCGCTTTAGATGAAAATCCTGCAAATTCACGCTCTACGATAAAGCAGCTAATCCCTTTATGCTTCTGTGATTTGTCCGTATAAGCGAACACAAGGAAATAATCGGCTACATCACACAACGAAATCCAAGTCTTCTGGCCATTAAGAATGTATGCATCTCCATCCTTCACCGCCGTTGTTTGCATCGCTGCTACATCTGAGCCCGCGTTCGGCTCTGTTAGCCCGAATGCACCTATTTTTTCACCTTTAGCCTGTGGTACCAGATATTTTTGTTTTTGTTCCTCATTTCCCCACTGAAGAAGCGTCATACTATTTAGACCCGTATGCACAGATACGGCTGTACGGAATGCTGTATCCCCCCGCTCCAGTTCATCACATACAATCGCAAGCGTATTATAATCCATGCCCGTGCCACCGTATTCTTCCGGAATGCATACACCCATCAGATCAAGATCGGCTAGGCGGGTCATAATGCTACGTTCGAAATGACCTTGTGCATCCCACTCCTGAATATACGGCAGAATCTCCTTATCTACAAAGCTACGTACCATCTTACGCACAGCATCTTGTTCTTCTGTCAAAGCAAAATTCATCATCTTCCTCATCGCCCCTTATATTAAATGATACAATCATGAATCCACTGCTCAATTTGTTCTTGTCCAAAGCCGTGCTCTAACAAAATATCGCGTGTATGCTCACCTGCCATTGGCGGGTGCTGTCGAATCTGGACCGGTGTTCTTGATAGCTTAAGCGGAGTGCCCACCATCGGAATGCTCCCGACAGTCGGATGATCCATCTCTACTTTCATTTCTCTTGCCTGTACATGCGGATCATCAAATAACTGCTTCAAGTCATACACCGGAGCATTGGGTACTCCCGCATCCGTCAGCAAAGCCAGCCATTCGGCAGCCGGTCGTTTGCTCAACTCTACTTGCAATAACCCGCATAGCTCCTCACGGTGTGCAAGGCGCGATGAATTCGTCGCGAAACGGACATCATGTCCCCATTCTTCTTTCCCCAGCAACGCACACAGTTTACGGAATTGTCCATCATTTCCTACTGCAACAACCATATCGATATCAGCGGCAGAAAATAGTTGGTACGGTACAATGTTAGGATGAGCATTGCCGTAACGTTTTGGTGTGTTGCCAGATACAAGATAATTACTGGCTACATTGACCAACAGCGAGATCTGGGCATCAAACAATGCCAGATCAATCATCTGGCCCCGCCCAGATTGCTTTCGTTCATGGAGAGCGGCCAAAATCCCAATAGTAGCGTATAAACCAGTAGCGACATCTGCAATCGCTACCCCTACTTTCATAGGCCCTGTTTCCTCACTCCCTGTAATGCTCATCATGCCACCCATAGCCTGTACAATATAATCATATCCTGGTACGTCTTTGTACGGCCCGGTCTGACCAAATCCACTAATGGAAGCATAAATGAGGCGGGGATTGATTTCAGCCAATGCTTCGTAGCCGAGTCCCCATTTTTCCATCGTACCGGTTCGGAAGTTATTAATGACTACATCTGCGTCTTTTAGCAGATGCCGCAGTACATCCCGCGCTTCACTTTTTTTCAAATTTAATGTCAAAGCTCGTTTGTTGCGATTAGTGCACAAATAGTAAGCGCTTTCTCCTCCTACATCCGGCGGACCCCAGCCGCGAGTTTCATCACTGCCTCCCGGTGCCTCGATTTTAATCACATCTGCACCTAGATCTCCAAGGATCATCGTGCAAAATGGCCCTGCCAATACTCGTGTCAGATCAACAATCTTAATCCCTTTTAGCGCACCAGACTTATCCTTTTCGGAAAAATCAGTCTCTTCTACTCCTTCTGACGTCGACGTAATCATACGTTCCCTCCTTTTTCCGTCATACATGAAAAAAGCCAGAACAATCCCAGGTATCGTAATACGCAAAGGAGTGCGACTGGCTATTTTGCCTGTGGACTCATTTCTGGTAGGAAAGAGGACAGCCATAAACAGTCATGTACTTTGACGTTTCTGTCTTACAGGCATAATTATACTATAAGGTTAGTATTTTCCGTCAAACACTTATCTTGTCGAAATATTTGTTCTTTTGTCGGTAATAATTCCATCATAAAAATATTTCCACGCTTCCCGTATCCCGCCGGCACAAGCATGTTTTGCTCGAAACACTGACGGATGAGCGGGCAATTGCAGCAATTCAGGCTGTGCATTGCTGACAATAACCGCAGGATAGCCAAGCATGATCATCTCATGGTCGTTGCCAGAATCTCCAGCGACGAGTATCCGTGCCCTCTCCCAACCACGAGATGCAAGCACATAACGTAACACCTCCCCTTTTCCCCCATTCGGAGGAAGGATATCGACATCACGACCGCTACTTACAATAAGCTTGTGCGGAATTCCTACCGACTGCAATCGTTCTTCCAGCTCATAGATCGGATGCTCATTCCAAACCGTATAGGAAAGACGGTGAGCGGCTGGAACATTCTGAGGCACAAGCCCTGCGCAGCAGGCTGCAACCTCGGCAATTCGTTCCGGTTCCCAGGAAGCTTCCATCCGCTGCTTCCAGCCTTCATCCCGCACAAAGTCTGGCCCACTATATACCTCTGTTCCAACATCTGTAATCAAGATATCTGGCAGCGGCAGCTGCTCCTGTTGAATTAGCTCCATTGCTGATTCCTTATGACGACCTGTGATATAGATCAGTGCTACCCGATACGGAAGCTCACTGTAATACATAAGCAGTTCGCGCAAAGCCTTTTCATCACCAACCAATGTTCCGTCCAGATCCGTAGCTAAAAGATGTGTGACGGACTGCGCCACGGGCAAGCACCTCCTCATATAAAGCATCCATCCGTTCGGAAATAGCTGTCCATTGATAATCCCGTTGTGCTACTTGTGCCGCCTGCTTACCTAGACGCTGCGCCAGCAGATCATTCCCGACAACCGCCTCAAGTGCTAGCGATAAATCTTCAACATTTCTCGGCTCTACAAGTAGTCCTGTTTCCCCGTCATGCACAACATTCTGCAAACCGCCGACCCGCGACGCAATAACTGGACTGCCGCATGCTTGTGCTTCTGCTGCTACCATGCCGAATGATTCATAGTAAGACGGCACAACGGTTACCGTTGCTGCATTAAACAACTCGGCAAGCTCTGCCTGTGATTTCGACCCGACGAATTCCACGTGATCTTTCAGCCCACATGTCCAGGACAACACCTGCTTATCAAGTGGAAGTCTCGCGTTTAAATCAATCGCACCCATCTGTCCTCCTGCCAGTACAAGGCGTGTCCCTTCCGACGTGCCTTGTCGTGCCAGAAGTTGACGAAATGCTTGGAGAAGCGTTCTCACTCCTTTTGTTTCTTCCAGGCGACCCGCAAAGAAAATAAGCGGTCCCTTATATCCGAGCTGACGCCGCAGATGCATACGATTCGGACGCATATAAAAAGAGGACGCCACACCGATCGGAAGTACCGATACCGGAGCAGGCTGTGCTACAAATGCATGTATGAGTTCCGATTCATTCACAGTTGTGGCGACAATTGCGTCAACGGAACTGAGCACATCTCGCTCGGCTTCAAGTCTGACCTCATCTTTTATACCTGTTGCTTTCTGTTTAGCAATTCCTAAAGAATGCGATGTGTGTACAAGTGGAACGCTGTATTCATTACGGATACGCTTGCCAAGCAGTCCGGACAGCCAGTAATGAGTATGAATAATGTCATAAGAACGAGGCAATAGAACTTGATTCATTTCTTTATAAAAAGCTGATAATCGATCGTACATTTCATTCTTCGATACAAATCCTTTGTACCCTGCAGCAATGCGAATCACTCGGCATCTCTCACCAAACGACTCAAAGCGGGGGGCATCTGCATCACACCAGTGTGTAACTACATCGATTCGGTATCCACGTTTTTCAAGGGCCAATGCGAGCTGACGTACATAATTATTCTGACCACCTGCCTGAACCCCGCCCAGTTTGGCCAGCGGATCGCCATGATCAGAAATAAACAGGACTCTACGCTTCACTATTTTCCGTCCCCTTTCCTCTTCCGTGGGTAACAGCCCTCCTGTTCACTACACCTTCTTTCGCCATGAACAGGAGAACAAATAAAAATAGCAATTATCTTACCTTCTGATACATATTCACGCCCTGCTCGTCATATACCGTTATAATGCCCGTCTCTTCCAAATAGCGAAGATGCGCAATCGTCTCGCCAATGGCAAACCGGTGTTCATGTACACTTAACTCTCGGTCAAACAATGCACACGAAACATCATACGCACTCATTGCACCTGACATACGTTCGAGCATAAATGCTAGCCGTTCTTCATGATGGTGAACAATCTCTTCAATCCGCTCTTTCACATCGGTAAAGATTGGACCATGCCCTGGAAGCGCTACACGAATGTCGCGCCGATTCATCTGCTCAAGCGAATGCAAATACGTGGCGAGTGGATTAGGATCGCCGTATCCATGATATGAAATATTCGGGGTAATTTTTCGTAAAATATGGTCTCCAGCAATGAGCACTTGCTCAGTCTGATTGTAAAAACAAATATGACCTTCCGCATGACCCGGTGTATGAATCGCTTCGTAATCAAGATCACCAATCCGGTATGTATTCCCGTCTACAAGCGGCTTCATTTGCTGCGGCAATGGACGCACCAGATGATAGAAAGCGCTATCATTCTCAGCAAGCTTCTGCCGCAATTCGCTAGGCATTCCCGCCTGCGCAAAAAATGTACGATTGCACGCAAAACGCTCCTCTGTCCAGGTAGAGAGTCCAATCTGCTGGGCAATCTCACTCATATAAACGTCTGCTCCTGTCCACTGCTGCATCGCCCCTGCAAAGCCAAAATGATCCGGGTGATAATGTGTGACAATAATTCGGTGAATATCACGTTCCGGTATAATGCCATGGGCAGCAAACGCTTCTTTCCACGCCGTGCGCGTCTCTTCCCGATTCAATCCTGGATCAATTACAGTCCAGCCGTTTTCTTCCTGAGCTAGATATCCATGTACATGATTAAGGCGGAATGGAAGAGGGATAGTTACTTGATAAAGTCCATACTGTTCCATATTTTCGTCCTTTCTAAAGGTGAGTAGTGATGTTTGCTTCTTCTCTATCTTAGCACATCGGTATTCAACGAGTAGCAGAAAAAGCCTGACGCACTACCCCGATAAAGGATATGTCAGGCTTTTATGTATTGCTACCTATTTGGGTAGTTGTTAACTATGTACTTATACTTTAAACTTGGCTGCTTCACTATTTAAATTGTTGGCCAATGCCGCCAACTGACTGGCGCTTGATGCGATTTCTTCTATCATGCCGGATTGTTCCTGAGCTGAAGCAGCTACTTCCTCTGTACCTGCTGCCGTTTGTTCTGTGATACTTGAGATTTCCCCAATAGCATTAAGTACTTCTTCAACATTGCGGCTTAAGCTAGACAGCGTATCTTTCATTTTTCTTGAATCGATATCGGTCTGCTGCACATGGTCTACAATCGTCTGAAGAATGTCCCCGCTTTGACGTACAAAGACAGCTTGCTTTTCAACGCCTTGCAAACTACTTTCGATTTCCGCTACCGTCTCGTTTGTTTCCAACTGAATGCTTTGAATTAAATTGGTAATTTGGCCGGCTGCACGATTAGATGCCTCTGCTAATTTCCGAACTTCATCTGCTACCACAGCAAATCCTCGCCCGTGTTCCCCAGCCCGAGCCGCTTCGATCGCAGCATTTAATGCCAGCAGATTAGTCTGCGAGGAAATATTCGTGATCAATGTGATGATATTTCCGATTTCTTCTGATCGTTTTCCTAGCTGTTTGACCGAACTAGCAACATGATATACAGTCTGACTCACTTCTTCTGTATTTTTAACTGCTACTTGCACACCCTTGCTTCCTTCAAGTGAAATTTCCTTGGCCTGACTTGCATTCTGCACATTGCGCTCAGCCTGACGATTTCCAGACGCCATTAGCCTCTGTGCCTCTTGTATCATGTGAAGAATGCGACCGGATCCTTCTGTCTGACGAGATGCACCTGCAGCGATTTCATCGATGGCATCAGCTACATGGACGGATGTCTCTCCCGCTTGAGAAGAAGCCTGCGATAAGTCTGTAGAGGCATCCAGAACATTTTGCGCGGTATATTGAACCTGGCGAATTAAGTGTCCGATATTTTGTCTCATGCTTTCAAATGCCTGCGATAGACGTCCGATTTCATCCTTGCTGCGAACGCTTATCAAGTCATTTTCCCCGTCCAAAGCTTTGATATTTCCTTGTGCCATGTTCGTGGCAATTTCACTAATAAACTGAAGAGGTCGCAAGCTTCTTTTTACAATGTAATTGGCTAATAATATGATAACTACTAATAAAACTGCACTTCCAATCAGAAAAACAGGTAGACTACTACTGATTACTTTTTGAATCAGTGTATCCACAAACGTAGCTGAAATGTCCACCTCTAGTATTCCGATTACCTGCCCGGTCTCGTCTTTAATTGGGACATATGCTGGTAGAAACTTTCCATACCTTTTATCAGTAACAATATCTTTCGATGTTACTCCTCCTTTTAGTACAGGAGCTAGTTCCTCGGGGCTCACATTTTTTGTCTTTTCTTTGATAGGGGAAGCGATATCGGATCCACGAGGCTGTCCATCCACCATAACTTCCACAGTATTCCCGTTAACTGCAAGCGTATCGATATACAACGCTCCTGTCTTTTCTCTTACATCGTTTAGCACGTTACGGATATTCCAGTAGGCAGTGGTTTCCTCGGGATTTTGTAAAAATTCCTTATATGCTGTAACATCAATGTACTTCACGGTGTTAGAAGCAGTTTGTATGCTATATTCTGCAATCGTTTGTTGCACTGCTTTCTGTAAAGTATGATACGATATGATTCCAAGCGTTAGTATGACAAAAATAACGACAAACGCTATCAGTAATGATACCTTTTGTCTTAGTCCCATATTCCTCATGTTGCCCTATCCCCCAATGTTGTCTCTTTCTTATTCAGGTCTTTTATCCCCTGAATAAATCCCTAAATATAACTCTAACACTTTTGCAGTAAAGTAACTATTATAGAAGCGCTAAGATTTTGTTAAAATTGAAGAATAAACCTTCCGACTCCTACTAGATAAAGAAGCGATCTCCTAAAAAAGAGGAACCGATATGAAAATCAAAAATAGTTATATCATCGCTAGTATCTGCCTCGCTTTTATCCTGGCTCTTTCTTCCGTTTTAACTAGTACTAGCGCAGAGCAGAAAGTCAGTGTTGTGTCATATGGAACAAATGGAAATGTATTTACCATCGGAGATACTATTTCTTCTTTTATTCAAATAAAAAATGGGAATAAGGATGCGCGAACCTACTGGATTGGGGCCAGCATTATCGACCCGCGCGGCATAGAATTCCCAAGTCCTTCCCATAAAGTCACTGTTTCATCGGGTGGTACATCAGGAAAGGAAGAGAGCCACTGGAACACTTCTCTTCTTGCGTCGAAGATGATTAGCGGCAAACATACTGTCATTTTATCCGTATGGGACGGACCACCAGAAAAAGGATCAGCCCACCGCCTGGCCTCCGTTCAATGTAAACCAATTGACATCTTTCGAGGAATCGATGACTTCACTACTTTAGACTCAAGCAAATGGACAAAAGCAAATCATCGCCTTGGTAGGGGAACGGTAGCTTCTCAAAATACAGCCATTCAAAACAAACAGTTAGTCCTAACCACTTTGCCATCTTTTCTTGAAGGTGCAGAAATACAGTCAAAAGACACTTTTCTCTACGGCAGCTATCGAGCCCGAATCCAAACACCTATTTCTCCGTCTTCTCTTACTGGATTCTTTCTGTATACAGAACCTGATTTCTACTATGAAATCGATATCGAGATTGTAAATCGTCCACGTAGCACGATCATGTTTACTACATATGCGGGTGGTAAAAAGACAAATACAAAAAGTATACCGTTGCACTTTGACCCATCAAAAGCATTTCATGAATATCGATTTGATTATTATCCAAATCATCTTTCGTTTTATGTAGACGGAAAATTGGCGTATACCGTCTCCCATGGTCTGCCACAAAAACCGATGCGTTTAATGATAAATCACTGGTTTCCGGACTGGCTTCCTGAACTTGATACGACCGATGAAAAAAATCTCTATGTTGATTGGGTAAAATACTAGGCTCCTCCCTATAAACAGATACATATGTTATCTTATTAATCCAACATATGATAAACGAAGGGCGGAAACTGCGAATGGCGATTTCTTATATGGACTATGCCTCACCCTCAACCCAATTTACTTACGATCTAAGCAATAACCAATCATTCAAAAAAAATGATCAGAACTTTATTAATGAGCTATCCATTAACCAATTAAATACTTTAGGGAATGTGTCATTGCTTGATATTTACCTTAGCACAGGTAATATTATTGAGCCTCATATTCATCAAAATGCTTCTGAGCTCGTATACGGTATCTCCGGGTCAGCGATTGTTTCTTTAATAAACCCATTTACGAATCAACTACTTAACTACCCGATTCAACCAGGCCAGGTCGTTAATATCCCGCAAGGCTGGTGGCATTATGAGATAGCTTCCACTGATAACACGCATTTGCTCGCTATTTTTGATGCGCCCGTTCCAGAAACCATCTTTGGGTCCGATATTTTGCGCCTGACACCCGCAAATGTCCTTGCACATTCGTACTGCCTTGATGAAGCGAAAGTAAAAGATACGCTCGCACCTATTAAACAAACGACCGTCATCGGCCCACCTAGTGACTGTAACCAAACGCAATCACAAATGAAGCCTGCCACGATGCAACATGTAAATCAAATGTATATAAACCCAGGTTATCAATATCAAGGGTATTATAACCCTATGTACTCGCAACAGTATCCCTATTGAAATGAAGGTACTCGTCAAAAAAGCCGGACATACCACCCTGTCAGGGAATATGTCCGGCTTTTTATTACTTTGTTATTTTATTGTGAGCGCATTAGCAATCATCGTGACCGCTTCTGCCCTCGTAGCTACCTTTTTCGGTTGGAAGGTTTGATTCGGATAGCCCGTAATGATTCCTTCCTCTACCGCTTGGCGTACTGCTTTCTGTGCCCATGTGGAGATCAAAGCTGTATCTTTGAACGATACTTGCTTTCCTTCTGTACCGCTCTTCTTGATGTTCGTCAGAATTACCGCCATTTGTTCGCGCGTGATCGTATCATTTGCGCCAAACGTTGTGGTGTTATAGCCGTTGATGATGCCGTTTGTGTAAGCGGTACGAATCGCTTCTTTCGCCCAGTGGTTTTTCGTATCAGTAAAAGCAATATCCTTATTCTCTTGCGGCTGTAATTCAAATGCTTTGACGACCATTGCCACAAACTCGGCACGGGTAATCGTCTTGTTTGGTTTAAACGTTCCGTCTGGATAGCCTGTAACCGCTCCGCTTTGTACAAGTTGCTGAATACGTGATTGAGCCCAATGACCTTGAATATCGGTGAATACCGGAGCTTGCGGTTTCGGATCGTCTTTTGTTTTCGGCAGATTAACAAGCGTGAACGTGCTGAATTTATCTACCCAAACAGAGAGACCGATCGGATTATGCTTCTCATCATATTGAATCTCGCCTTTGTCGACTTTTTTCTCCCCATCACTATGTTCAATAAAGATGGCAAGTGATTGGAGAAAATCTTCCTGTTTCTTCGCGTCTGTCGGAATGTTCATTCCGGTTAATGGAAGCGTGATTTTCGTACGACCAGAGAAGTTCGTCTCGATGTGTAACGGTGTTCTGATTACGCTTCCATCTTTCGCTTGTACGCCCAACAGCGCTTTCGTTTGCTGGATTTCTGTCGCTTTGGTGACCGGCTCGATTTTCATATACACATCTTGTTTCGTTAGCGCTGCTACCGTTTCTTTTGGAAGCTCAAGAGTCACCTTATCGGTGATGACTTGCGTAGCGAATCCGCTGTCAGCTATTTTCGTCAGCGCATCTTTTGGCAAGTTGGCCACGATTTGCTGCGCTTCGTTTCCTTTAAGATCCGGGATCGGGATTACCAGAGTGTTCATGTTAGCTGCCGCTTTTGCGATGGCTTCGGCTGCTTTTTTCGCATCAAGTGTTACACTATCCTGTTTTTTCCCGTCTGCTGTGATGGTTCGAGTGATGGATACTTGAGCAGCTTCTGTTCCTTTGGTATTCGTGCCGACTAGAACGGAAGCTGGTCTTGTATTACTGGTAGTGGAGGAACCACCGCCACCACCGGAAGAACCGCCATTGGTGGCTGCCGCACGTACGACTGTAATCGTATACGTCTTGGAAGTGACTGTATCTTGAGCGGTAACGACAACAGGAATCGGATTATTTCCTACAGAAAGCGTGATCGTATCCGCTGTTGTCTCCCTCCCCTTGATGGCAACTTTCGCGTTCGCATCGTTGGCCGTCGCGGTAATCCCAATCGAAGACACATCATTAGGGACGTTCACGTTATATGAATTCGTATTGGCAGAAAAAGCAGGACTTAATGTTCCGGTACTTACTTCTAGACTATTTAAAGTGGCATCACTTGAACCCTGCGGATTTACGGTAATCGTATACGTTTTGGAAGTAGTTCCATCTTGTGACGTAGCTTTTACTTTAATGACATTCATGCCTGGCACAAGGGAGAGCGTATCTGCGGTGGTGGTTGTTCCGTTAAGCGACATCTCAAGCGAATCGTTCGTATCGGTTAGACTCGGTGTCACCGTAAGCGAAGTGATATCACTACCTAATGTAACCGAATATGACTCCGTATCAGGTGAAAAAGCAGGCTGGAGCTTTCCAGAGTCTATCGCAAGAGAACTGAGTGTCGGCTGTACGGTTACCGTGCAGGTTGCTTGGTTAGCTATCCCCCCCCATGCTGTAATGGCTGTAATGATTGCAGTTCCTGCCTTCTTGGCAGTAATCGTTCCGTCGCTTGACACACTAGCGATTGCGTCGTTACTAGATGTCCAGGTCACACTTTTAGTTATGACATTCGCAGGTGTAATCATAGCCGTCAATGTGTCGGTCTTGCCGACTGTTAAGGTAGTCGTAGTTTTGTTAAGTTTAAAGCCATCTGTCATCCCAAACGGATTCATTCCCCAGGTCACAATTGTTCCATCAGCCTGCAAGGCTACGGTAGTATTCAATCCAGCGGCAATTGCCACTACATTGTTTAATCCAACAGGAACATCCGTCGGCCCACCAGGGATCGGTGGAAAACCAGGGGGAATGTTAAAATCCAAAGCCACAATGGTTCCATCATTTTTCAAAGCTATCATATGATTCATTCCAACTACAATCGTCTTTACATCTGTTAAGTTAGTAATCCAGTCAGTAATCCATGGAGACGTTGGTGGAAATATACGGAAATCCTTAATGATCGCCACTTTCCCATCCTGTTTTACTGCCATGAGATAAGATCCGTTAACTGCGATATCTACTACTGGAGATCCGGTAGGATTTATTACTTCAGGTGGTAGTGACAGGCCCCATACGACAATCGAACCATTCTTCTTTAAGGCTGCGCTATACATACCTCCTGCCGCAATCTCGACTACATCTGTTTGAGCCTCAATAGGTACAGACTCTGGTGGATTAGGAACCGTTGGTATACCCCAAGCTATTCCTCCCCAGCCCACGACTTTTCCATTATCCGTTAATGCCAACGTATGGTTTTCTCCGGCGGCGATTGCGATTACATTTGTGAGATCAGCAGGTACATTCGTCGGTCCACCTGAACCATTAGAAGGGAGAGTTGGCCAGGCTACGACTTTTCCATTACTTTTCAATGCTACTGCCTGGCTTAGCCCAGCCGCAACCGCGACTACATCTGTTTGAGCATCAACAGGTACATCCGCCACGCTACCAAAAAACGACATAGCATTTCCCCAAACGATGACTTTTCCATCCCGGATTCCCATACTATAATTTCCATTAGTAGAAATTTTCCCTTTATAGTCCCCGATATTGGCAGCAGAAACAGGGGCGGGTGCATAAAGGGCGAGCAGGGCGAGTATCATGAAGCACCTTATCCAAAATCCTTTCTGTTTTTTGTGTGTACTTTTTTTCATTCCGTGTCCTCCTTTTTTCAAAGAAATAAGTCGGTTATTTTTTCATGATGTCTCTCTATATCCATACTATCACCTGCCTCTGAACAAATTCTGAACATACAAAAGCCTGGCATCTATCCCCATGAAAAAGAAGATGCCAGGCCAGTTCCATTTTTAAAATTAATTTTTTTAATCTCTAATACTTCACATAATACACAAGCATCCGCGCCCACTCGCTAGCAATCACCTGAAGGCTTTCATGATCCAACCACCATTTTTTAAAGCGTACAGTACGCAGTTGGTGTGAACCAACACTAGCAATCTCAATTCCCGTATGGGCGAATACATGCCGGAATACATAAACCGCACGCCTTGTATGCCAGTCATCTGTCACTAGCGTTAGTCGTTTGACCGAACGGCCGCTCTTCTGTAGTAACTCCTTTGTATACAAAGCATTCTCATATGTACTAAGCGATTTCTCTTCTTTACTGATCGCGTGCGCAGGAATTCCAAGTTCAAGCAGCAGGGCTACCATCTCTCTTGATTCCGTTGTACGCCAAGATAGTTGTCCACCGCTTGATACGATAATAAGCGGTGCAATGCCCTCTTTATATAGTTCAGCCGCCTTACGCGTGCGCTGTCCGTCCTGTTCTCCGCCGAGCAGCACAATCACATCACTCTTTTGTCGGTTGTCAGGGTAGACGAGATAGCGGGCTGCTCCTTCTAAGATCGGCTCGTACGATAGCCAAAGTATTAACAGGAGCACTACGATTACGGCTGCCCCTTTTTTTCGTTTTGTCACATCCACTTCCCCCCTTTTTGTTTATCGTACTCCACATCCAATCAAAAAAGGAACAGTCAGCGAAAGACTGTTCCCTATACGTTCTTTTATTTCTGAAGCAAAATCACATGTACACTGCCTGGTCCATGCACACCGAACACCAGATCCATCTCGATATCCCCGGTCCGGCTTGGTCCTGTAATAAAGTTCAAACAAGCCGGAATCCCACCCGGAACCCGTTCATGAATGTAGGCAGCAGCATGTGTAAGACGCGGCAACAATGTATCTTCCGCCAGGACGAGTACAAGACGTGGTGGCAGTAGACTCACCATTCTCCCTCTCCCAGCCCCATTCCAGAGCAGGACGGTTCCGGTCTCACATAAGCCTAGATCGGCATATACAATCCCTACATCTGTTTCAGCAGCATAAGCACGAAGCTCATCTGCATCCTCTTCTGTACGCCAGGTTTTGTAATTCATGCCTGCTTCCTCTAACGCTTGATGTAGCCCCAGTTGATTCAGACGCTCATCATCCCAGCCAAGAGCATCTTGCACGTCCCATTGTTTCAGCACAGCTGCCAGTGCTTTGCCCGCTTCTTCTGGACGAACGCGCGTTACTTCTGTGCGAAGCTCTTGCAGATTTCCGATAAACTGTTCGACAAGTGCAGCCTGATCCATCCCAGCATATAAGTGCGTATACGGCTTGTCATTCCATTCTGGCATGCGCACGCCACTGCGCCGCGGGCGACCAAGACGATCCGCAAGCCGATTCAGAAAAGCTTCTCTTTCTTGCGTACTCATCTTATCGGCCCCCTTCCTTTTTCTCTTTCCACCAGGAGCGAAACGATTGCTCGGCTGGCTGTGGCAAATCACGCACATTCGTCCAGCCAGCCATCATGCCTGGACCCGATGAGATCACGCCGTCTTTTGCGAGTCCGTCTGTCATTTTATGCGCACTGTTTACGGCCGCATCATATACAGCCGGATGGCTCGTCATAAAGCCAAATCCTTTAAACGCCAGTTTGTCCTGCCACTTGCCATGCCCTTGCTCCACCTGATCCTTGCGGTGCTCTAATAAAAGATCATGCAGCGGAATTTTGACTGGACATACATCTGTACAAGCTCCGCACAAGCTTGAAGCATTCGGAAGGTCCTTCCAGTCTTCGTATCCGTCAAAAAGCGGTGTCAGTACCGAGCCGATTGGACCGCTATACACACCACCATACGCATGCCCACCGATATGACGATACACCGGGCATACATTCAGGCAGGCACCACAACGAATACACTTCAGCACTTCCTGATACGCGGTGCCAAGAATATCCGAACGACCGTTATCAAGTACAATCAGATGGAACTCCTCTGGCCCATCTGTATCTTCCGGGCGACGCGGACCGCTCAGCGCCGTTACATACACGCTAATTTTCTGGCCGGTCGCACTTCGCGTCAGCATGGAAATCACGATATCAAGCTCTTCCCATGTCGGAACAAGACGCTCCATCCCCATAATCGCAATATGAACTTTCGGCAATGTCGTCGTCAGACGAGCATTCCCTTCATTGCTGACGAGCACAACGGAACCGGATTCGGCTACCCCGAAGTTGCAACCAGAGATTCCGATGTCAGCATCAAGAAATTTACGGCGCAGCTCTTCACGTGCGAATTGACACAGCTCTTCTGTCTGATCTGATAATTCGCGCCCGGCTACTTCCGAGAATAACTCCGCTACCTGAGCGCGGTTCTTATGAATGGCAGGGGCAATAATATGAGAAGGGGTTTCCCCGGCTAACTGAATGATATATTCCCCAAGGTCTGTCTCTACTACCTGCACACCTGCTTCTTCAAGATGGCGATTCAGGTGAATTTCTTCCGATACCATCGACTTCGATTTTACAACCGAGCGTGCTCCACTTGCCTTAGCAATGCGCAGCACATGATTTACTGCATCGGATGCTGTCTGTGCAAAATGCACGTGTCCACCGTTTTTCTCTACATTATCGGCGAGCTCTTCCAAATAGCTATCCAGATTCTCAACAGTATGACGGCGAATACGCGAGGCCAATTCGCGCCATTCTTCGACATTCCCCAGCTCGTCTGCCGCTTTAAAACGTCCTCCACGCAGCCGATCCTGTGTAAACGGGGTAGCTTTTTGCAACTGCTCGTCTAGCAATGCTTTTTTCACACGCCCGACAAATGGGAGAGACTGTGCGCTCATTTTGCTCCCCCCTTCGCCAATACTTCTGCGACATGCATAACTTTCACCGATTTACCAGTACGCTGCAAACGACCACCAATATTCATCAGGCAGCCCATGTCCGAGCCAATCAATAACTCAGCACCTGTTTCTTCGATATGCTGAACTTTCTCATCAACCATCGCTTCGGATATCTCGCTCATCTTCGCGGAGAATGTCCCACCGAATCCACAGCAATCCTGGCAGTACGGCAATTCTTCCATATGCAACCCCTTCATGCCAGCAAGCAGCTTACCCGGCTCTTCTTTTACACCAAGGGAACGGCTCATATGACAGGAATGATGATACGTTGCATGCGCCGGAAGTTCCCCTTCCAGCTTCTCTAAACCCATCACTTTTACAATAAATTCAGAAAATTCATATGTTTTAGCTGCTAATTCAACAGCTTCCTGATGCCAGGTCGGATCATCTTTTAACAACTCTGGATACTCCCGACGGATCATCGTGACACAAGAGCCTGATGGTGCTACTACATATTCACTTTCCCGAAAAGCCGTGATCATCTGCCGAGCCGCTTTGGCTGCATCTTTCTGGTATCCACTATTATAAGCAGGCTGTCCGCAGCACGTCTGCGCCGCCGGAAAATCCACTTCCACCCCAAGCCGCTCCAACACTTCTACTACACTTTGCCCTACCTGTGGGAAAAAAACATCAGACAGGCATGTGATAAACAATGAAACTCTCACATTTCCACCTCTTTAGTATTGCAATTCTGTTATCATTTCTTTTCACTCTAACACGCTTGTTAACTGTTAACAATAGAAGAGCAGGATTTTATAAAAAATATTCAGAAAAGGCGTGAAAAAAATGCTTTAATCCATTACTATAGAACATAAGTAAAGAAAGAATGAAAGCGGGGACGTGTCAATGGAGAACGAGAAGATTATGATTTTAATGCCGCTAAGTGGAAAGATTCTCTGGGAGATGTATGGGGAATCATTTGGGTATTTTCAAAAACCGCCTTCTCTACACGTACCGCTCGAAGAACACGAAGTTCACACCGACTGGATTCAAGAAATTGAACGCGGCGTCATTTATCTACAGAGATAAACATATAAGCCACCGATTGTCCAAGACGGACACTCGGTGGCTTTTTCTGTGGAAATAAATGAGGGAGTCTTGCGGTTGATTATGAACGCAGCTTAATCGTGCAATTCCCCCATACCTCTTCACCATATACGAGTTCAAGGCTATCGCCGTCCGCAACTGGACCAACGCCTGCTGGTGTCCCCGTATAAATCACATCGCCTTTGCCAAGGCCAAAATGCTCGGCTGTGAATACGACAATCGTTGGGATGTCAAACAGCATGTCCTGAATGTTTCCATCCTGAACCGTTTCTCCATTTTTGCGAAGGGAGAAATTTTGCGCCGCACACGCTTCTACACTCTCGAACGGGCGGAATTTCGTCAGCAATGCCGCATTCGGAAATCCTTTCGCCCGCAGCCACGGATGACTTTTTTTCTTCAGATCACTCTGCACATCACGAAGGGTAAAATCGATCCCTAACGCAATCTGATCAATGACATCTTCCATCCGCATCCCCTGCTCATATGAGCGGGCAATATGCAGCACAAGCTCAGCTTCATGATGCACTTCTCCTCGGTTTCCAGGAAGATTAACCTCCTGTCCATTCGCTTCTACAAGTGAATGAGTTGGCTTTCCGAACAGGAACGGCATAGTTGGCACGGCATTGCCGAGTTCTTCTGCATGCAGGCGATAATTACGCCCCACACAATATATGTTGCGAATCGTTTCAATCATCATGCTTCCTTCTTTCTTCCTTAAGATTAAATACTTTTGATCATGCCACCGTCTACAAGTATCGAACTGCCGGTCACATATGTATTTGCCCCAGATAACAAGAATGCAACCACACGTGCGAATTCTTCCGGTTGTCCGTAACGACCAAGCGGAATATTTGCTTCCATCTGCTGCTGAATCTCTTCGCGAGACACACCCTGCCGCTGTGCATTCATCTCATCTAGATAAATAAGACGATCAGTCGCAATTCGTCCTGGTGCTACCGTATTGACGAGAACATTATACGGTGCTAATTCCACCGACAGTGTCTTTGATAATCCTACGATGCCCGTGCGGAATGTATTGGACAGCACAAGCCCTGGAATGGGTTGTTTAATAGAAGAAGAGGCAATATTGACGATATGGCCGCCCCCCTGCTTAAGATCAGGTATCACTTCACGAATGACACGAATATAACTTAACAGTGTCAGCTCAAATGCTTTTATCCAATCCTCATCCGTAAACTGTTCAAACGTACCGCTTGGAGGCCCACCCGCATTGTTGACTAAAATCTCAATGCGGCCAAACGTATCACGCACCGCCTGAACAAGTGCTTGAATCTCTTCTACTTTCGTAATATCAGCACGGCAGTAAGCCGCTTTACCAGCACCAAGTGCATTCAATTCATCTGCTACCTGCTTTAATTTTTCTTCATCGCGGCTCGTCAGCATAACGTTTGCGCCTTCTTTAACGAGCTGCTCGGCTATCGCCCGCCCCAATCCCTGGCTAGAAGCGATAACAAGCGCTGTTTTTCCGGTAAGATTCAGATCCATTCGGTTCCTCTCCCTGCTGTCAGTATTTTCACTCTCTTCCGATTGTACGGGATGAACTGCTATCGGTCAAACCAAGCTGGACGCAGGAAAGGCGAACAAGCAGGTGAGAATACTCTCGCTACTTGTTCGCCTATAAGCCAGACTTCGTATCGATTTATGCCTGTATCTCCTCTTTCACTTCTCCTTCTAATACAAACTTCTGGATTTTTCCGCTTGCCGTCTTCGGTAATTCATCTACAAAGCGATATTCACGTGGGCGCTTGTACGACGCAAGCTTTCCGCCATCCAGCAGGAACGTATTCAGATCGGCTTCTGTGAGATTACTTCCTTTGGCGGCTACAATGTATGCCAAAACAATCTGTCCCCATTTCGGGTCTGGCTTGCCAATTACAGCGGCTTCCTTCACACCTGTATGTTCCACCAGACGGTCTTCTACTTCACGTGGATAGATATTTTCTGCACCCGAGATAATCATATGATTCATCCGATCACGAATCCAGATGTATCCATCCTCGTCATATTCGCCAAGATCTCCTGTATGATACCAACCGTACGCAAGCGCCTTTTCTGTTGCTTCCGGTCGATTGTAATACCCATTCATCATGCACGGGCCTTTGACGAGAATCTCACCGACTTCCCCCACTTCACAACGGTCAGCCGGATTCGTTGGCTCCCCATCCTCTTGAACACGGGCAATTACGACTTCATGCGTTAAGCTTGCCTTTCCAGCTGCCCCGGCTCTTGTAAGCTGTTCGTCTGGATGCAGCACGGCCATACACGGTCCCATCTCTGTTGTACCGAATATTTGCACCAGGTCTGCACCGATTTTTTGATCGAACTCATGAATTAAGACAGGTGCCATCGATGCTCCGCCGTATTCCACCAGGCGAAGCGATGACAGGTTGTATTGTTCAATATTCTCAACGTGCAAAACCATTGTGATCATCGTAGGTGCTGCAAACATATGCGTCACTTGTTCACGCTCAATGATCGCCAGCACTTCTGTCGCATCAAAATGGTGCAGCAATACGTTCGTCGCTCCGACTTGAACACGCGGTAAGAATGATGTATGCAGTTCTGCTGTATGATTCAGCGGTGCTGCCGAAAGCCCAATGTCATTCTTGGTTAGCCCCATGCACTGCATCATCATAAAATTATGGTGGATCTTGCTGCGGTGCGTGTGAAGTACGCCTTTCGGACGGCCAGTTGTACCACTTGTATACATCATGATGCAGTAATCAGTCTCAGCAACAGTCACTTCCGGCTTCTCTACTGATTCTGCATCGAGAAGTTGATAGAAGTCCAGAGCACCTGCTGGCACGGATGAATCTACATAAATCCAGTGCAGCACTGGTGTTCCGATTTGACGTGCCTGTTCTACGATCTGTGACCCCATCTCTTCATACAACACCACTTTAGCGTTCGCATCCTGCAGAATGTATTGTAGTTCATGTGAAGCTAAGCGATAATTAATCGGGTTAAAAATCGCCCCGATTTTCGCTACAGCAAACATCGCGATGACATATTCACTTGTATTGTAGAGGAATGACGATACAACGTCCCCTTTTTCTACACCCAGGCGCTGTAGCGCCCGGGTAAATTGATTCACTTTATTGTCAAGTTCGCGATACGTAAAGTGATGCTGTTTTACTCCGTATTCATACACAAGAGCAAGCTTCTCCGGATAATTCCGAGCTGACCACTCTACTATACTTCCGATTGTCGTACTCACAGCAACGCCCTCCATATTTTACCGATTATTTCAAATATTCAGGTTTTTGGAACCCTTGAAAATCCTTCTCTACAACCGCTTTAAATTCTGGTGATTTGTATGCTTCGATGATATCTTTTGTAATTTGGATATCTTTGTCTGCTGTTTTTACAGCTACAATGTTCATGTATTTTTCCGGAAGCTGCTCTAATTGCAATGCTTCTGTTAATTTAAGTCCAGATGCAATGGCGAAGTTACCATTTACGAATGCATAGTCTGCATCAGCAAGAGAACGCGGAAGCTGCGCAGCTTCAAGCGGCTTCAGTTGAATATTTTTCACGTATTGTGTCACGTCTTTTTCTGATGCTTTTGTCGGGTCAATGCCTGCTTTTAGTTTAATCCAGCCAAACTTCTCCAGCATTCCAAGTGCACGTGCCTGGTTAGTCGGGTCATTTGGCAGCGTTACCGTCGCGCCAGCTGGTACTTCATCAAGCGATTTGTGCTTGTTAGAATATACGCCAAGCGGTGCCGTTGGAACTTGCAGCACATTCGTAATTTGGAGATTATGATCCTTCGCAAATTTATTCAGATACACAACATGCTGGAATACGTTCGCATTCAGCGATCCTTCTGCTAATGCATTATTCGGCTGCACATAATCATTGAACTCTACTACTTTTACGGTATAGCCTTTCTTCTCAAGAATCGGCTGAATCCCTTTTTTAATTTGATCACTATACGGACCGGCTGTTGCACCAATCGTGATTTCTTTTGTTCCTGTCTGTCCAGAGGAAGCAGCCTTATCTCCACCACCGCATGCAGCAAGCAATCCTGCTAGAATAACGAATACCCATGTTAAAATAAATGATTTTACTTTCATCTGTATGTCCCCCTTTTTTTATAAATGACATGCATCAAAATCATAATTCTGTTATCTCCCTAGCTTGCCTATTCCCCCCTTGCAAATAAAAACGACCTCTTACCAAAGTAAGAGGTCGACGACAGACGTTTAGAAGCTCCGCCGGACCTCTTATCTCTCAGCGTCATTACGCTGCTGGAATTGGCACCGTTTGAACCATATAGTTCAAGGTTGCCGAGGCTTCATAGGGCCAGTCCCTCCGCCTCTCTGGATAAGAGTCCGAAACTATTTAATTTTCTTGCTGTTATGGTTATTCTACCACATTAAACCACAAAGTCAACTAGGAATTATAAGTTATTTATCTGTTTTAAATTGCTGCATCGCTTCCTCAAGTTCAACTGCCATTCGACTTAACGCTACAGAAGCCGCAGCAATCTGATCAATGGAGGAAATTTGTTCTTGTGCATACCCGGCTACATCACGCGATTTCTCGGCAGACTTTTTCGAAACACCAAGTATCTCCTGCCCAGACCTCAGGATGTTTTCAGAACGGACTGCCATTTCTTCAGACGAGACAGAAATCTGACTACTTTTCTCAGAAATAGACTCTACCGAATTCATGATACTTTGAAAAATGAGCCCTGCTTCATCAACGGCCCGGATCCCTGTGTCAACTTCCTTCGTTCCTTTATCCATCGATTGTACAGCTCGCAATGTCTCTCCTTGAATCTCCTGAATCACCTGGGCAATCTGATCAGCAGACTGCTTGGACTGCTCGGCCAGCTTACGTACCTCATCTGCTACCACTGCGAATCCCTTGCCTTGTTCACCAGCTCGTGCCGCCTCGATTGCCGCATTCAACGCTAGCAAATTTGTCTGTTCAGCAATCGATGTAATCACGCCAATGATCCCACCAATCTCCTGCGAACGTTCTCCAAGTAACCTCACTACACCTGCTGCTTCTTCCACCGATGTACCAATCGTATTCATCTGCTGTACCGCCTGCTGAATGGTTTGGTTTCCTTTGTCGGCTTCTACAGCTGTCCGCTGTACCGCTTCTGTCACAACCGAAGATGACGAAGCAATCTGCTTGGCACCATTCGTCATATATTCCATTGTTTGTGCTGTCCTCGTGATGCCCTCCATTTCTTGCTGGGCACCAACAGCCACTTCCTGGGTAGCCACTGTAATTTGATTCAATGTACTACCGGCATGCGCTACGCCTGCTGCCAGCTCCTGCGAAGACGATGCAACCTGCTTGGCTGTCTGATTGACCTGGTGAATGAGGTGACGCAAGTTTGCTAACATACCGTTCACAGCATGAGATAAGTGACCGATCTCATCTTCTGTATCCACTGGAAGCTCTTCTGCCCGCAGGTCCCCGGAGGAAATCTGCTCTGCAACCGATGCAATATCACGAATTCTCCGCACTGGGCGCAATAAGGAGATATATACAAAGAGTGCAATCGCCAACAGCGTAACCAGTCCTGAAACTACAACTTTTACAAGCAGCGAAGTAAGTGGGCTTATAAATTCATCTAACGGCACTTCAAGCGCCATCATCCAACTTGTTCCAGGCACTTGATGATAAAACACCATATAATCGCGCCCATTTTTCGTAAACTCTTTCATTCCTTCTTTCGTTTTAAGCATCTCAGCTGCGAGTCCTGTGCTATCCTTCAGTACATTTTCTTTTAGGATCTTGTTTTTATCTGGATGATGAATAACTAGGCCATCTGACTGAAACACGTATACTTGATCAGATTGTCCGACTTTAAAATTCGTAGCCTGCCGGAATACTTCTCCGATCGGAGACGCTCCACTGACCAGACCTTTCACGTTATTATTCATATCCCGCACAGGTGCCTCGAAAGAAATAATCAAATTACCATTCTCTTTAGCAGGAAATGGATTCGAGACAATCGGCTTACCTGCCATAACATCTGGAAATGTCGGTTCGCTTCCAATCTGAATCACTAGATTTTTATCAATAATAAGATTTCCCTTTGTGTCTCCTATACTGAGGGATGCATACGTTCCATTCATACGTGCTTTTTCCCGCTCAAAATAGGCTAAAATTTGATCCGTTGTACCAGTTCGGACAAGATCTGTGTTCGCCATTACAATAATCTCGGACAAGCGTGTGTTTAACCACGTTTCTAGTTGTGTCGCATGAATGCGAACTTGCGAACTCGCATTATTCTGTAAGGAGGTCTGAATGATTTGTTTGGCAGAAATATAATTGATCGTCCCCATTACGGTAAGCGCCATCCCCGTCAAAATCAAAATAATCAATAAAATTTTGACAATAAAAGATTTTCCCTCTCTCATAGCATCCCAACCCTTCTATATGCTTTTAATTGATAAGCATGCTTACCACGATTATAAGTACGTATCGAGCATCGTTCCGCTAGTAAATGCTTGTGTATACATCATGTTGGAAACTGTGTGGTAGTATCTAGATGGTTGTTGATTTAATAAAGAAGAAGTAAAAATAGCAGGTATAGATAGTAGCAATCCAGAGGCGGGGACATATTTTATTGCTTGAATCTGTTCCGATATGGTAGATGCAATTCCACCACTCCCACTAATCACTGATTGGACACGAACAGCGTCGTTCGTGAGAGCCTTGTTAAGTTTTTGCGAGTCAATCTCAAGTACTCCGTCTGCTTGAACCGAAATTCCAACGTTCTGTAGGACTTCCGAATCGAATAATAGACTGCGAGACATGTTGTGTACAGTCTGCTGTGGCAGCCCGTCTTTCTCATCCTGTACAGTACGCAGCATATCATTATACGCAGCAGCAAAATCTCCAATGGCCTGATAGATTTCTCGATGATCCTGCTTACTGTATATACCGTCTAGATTCGACTCAAGAAGCACTTCCGCTGCTTTGCTCGCTTCTGCTATACTGCGGTGTACTTCCACAGCCGCTGCTGTTCCACTGCGAACGATACCAGACAAATTGCTCTGGGGCGGAAAGGATATCGTAGGCATCGTACTTCCTACCCGGCGTGTTTGTGGTTTCGGCCATGCAGCAGGCTTGTTGTACCATTCTGTATAGTGCTGGATTTGCGAAATCACTTCAATCACTCCTCTCCTACCATAGAAGTATTTTACAACATGTGGATCACGATGCACACTATGCAATCTAACTTTATTCCTGCAAAAAACTGCCCAGATGGACAGCTTGCTACGCAAAAGTAACCACAAAATAACCATAACAGGCAGCATTCACCAAAAATGTTACAACAGCCGCCAGCCACAAACCCTGCATCGTTCGAACTTTGCCTTTGGTATTAAAATAAAGGGCTGCCGGTATGATATACACCAGTTGGACAAGACCAATCGCAAAAATGGGGATACCACCAAACAGTAAAATCGATGAACCACCTGCCACGCTCACGTGCAGCCCAATTGCAAGAAAAATTCCAAGCGCCACACTCCCTTTATCCTCCTCATTTTGATACTCTTCCATCATCCCTCTCCTTTCTAGCCCCGCTGAATTTCCATCTGCTCCCGCATCTCTTGCAGCTGCTCTTCTTTATCATCGCGATAGAACATGTTATACGTGTCAAACGGAATAATACGTCCGTCCGGATGCACGATATGCACACACGACTTTTTGACAGAGCGCACATCAAAATTATATGGATCAAGAAACTGCATAATGAGCACGCGAAATACATGATCGTATCCAAGCGACTTCGGCAGCATCACTTTCGGCAAACAGCACAATAATTCTTTGAGCGACGAAAACGAAGACGCCGGTGAATGATTAAGCGAGAACAACTGAAACACTTTTGCTTTCAGTGTTTCATCCTGTTCAAAAACAATCGTATTCCGTCCCCCTTCAAGCAAAATCTCTGGGTCGATCATGCCGGTCAGCGGCGTTACCTGCTCTCCCATCTTGAGCGCGTAGCCCATCGCCAGGCAGTCCGGGTGACACGGAACCGGAATAATATCTTCTTCGTTAAAAACACCTGACTGGTCAATAATCATCCGGCGCACTTCTCCAAGTGTCAGACGGTCCTGTACTGGGTCGAACTGTTCGAGGCGACCTGCAATCTGAATCGGCTGGAATGTTACGCCCCGTACTGCTCGCTGCTTCAAGCCGTATTGAATAATCTCGCCTACTTCGTGATCATTGAGTCCTTTTTTCAGCGTCACCACAAGTGTCGTCGAAATATTGAACTCATTCAGGTGTTCAATTGCTTTCTTGCGAATATCTCGCAAGTCCGCACCGCGCAGCTCCATCAGCGTATTTTTCTCAAAACTATCAAACTGCAAGTACAACTCAAATCCTGGCAAATATGATGAAAGACGACGCACAAACTCCCGGTCCTGTGCAATGCGAATACCGTTCGTGTTAACCATCAGATGACGAATTGGTTTTGTTTTGGCAAGGTCCAAAATCTCAAAAAACTGCGGATGCAGCGTCGGTTCCCCACCGCTAATCTGGACAATATCGGGTGTCCCTTCATTCCGCACAACACAATCCAGCATATACTCGATCTCATCAAGTGAACGCCATGTCTGACGCGCAGGGGACGCTTCCGCATAGCAAATTGGGCACTGCAAATTGCATGCATCGGTTACTTCTACAATCGTCAGACAGCTGTGCTGTTCATGGTCAGGACAAAGCCCGCAATCATACGGACAGCCATACTTCACCGGCGTGTTCCACACAAGCGGCATTTCGGATGGCTTACTGAATTCCCGGCACTGCTTGTAATAAGCAGCATCGTTAGAGATCAGTACTTTCTCCATGCCGTGCTTGAAGCATCGCTTCACCATATAAACACAATCGTTTTCAATGATGATTTTCGCTTCGATTTTCGTATAACAGGTGGAGCAGATACTGTTGGTCAGCTCATAAAATAAATACGGTCTATTATTCGGCATATGGAATAACCTCGCTTTTTCTTTGAACTATATGGCGTGCAATGAGGCGGCCGTAATAAAGAAGACCAGCCAGCGCTGCGATCTGAATGTTATTGAATCCCCCATATGGATGAGGAGTTGGCTTAATAAAGTCGATGCCAAAGCGAAACAGCAGGTAGCCCACCATAAAAAACTGAAACCCGCTTCCTTCCCACAGCGTGTAATTCCGTTTCACTCCCCACAATATAAGACCAAGACAAAATAAAAAGACAATTTCATACAATTTTGTCGGGTGCCGCATGATGCCGTCTCCAAAATCCACGCCAATACTCCAGTCAGTGGCGATTCCATACGTATGGTCAGACAGTCCAGTCAAAAAACAGCCGATCCGTCCAATACTCATTCCAACCAGCAGCGGGAACACAAAATCATCACCTGTTGACCGTGTCCATCCGATTCGTTTTTTCATATACTCAACACCGATCAATCCACCAAGCAGACCTCCGACGATCGTTTTGCCTGCGAGCAAATAGTGCACATCTGTGATGTGCTGTACAGTAAGGGTAGGCTGTTCGAGCCAGTACAGCGCCTTAGAGCCAAATGCCGCTCCGGTAGCGGCTCCAATCATAACCCAGATGGCTTTGTCATAAGGAATGCGTTCTTTATTGCGCGTGTACAGGTAAATACGAAATCCAATAAAATAAGCAAGACATTCAAAGATAAAGTGCGGGTGAAACGTCCAAGAGCCAATATGGATATAATACGGAAATGTCATGATTCACCTCATTTCATCCAAAAATCATAGTCAATCCCATTTTATAACATAAAAATCCGGAAGGATATGGAATTATGAGATCAACCTGTGTTTTTACACAAGAAGGGAGCCAGGCAGTATAAACAGCCTGGCTCCCTTCTTTATCTATTGATTTGCAAACGCTTTCTATTTTGGCTAACCAATCAATGATTTTGTCCGGTTATCTACAATTCGTACCGCTTTTCCTTCACTACGCATGATGCTGTTCGGCTCACGAATCCGCAGCAGTACCGATACGCCAAGCGCATTTTTCATCTCATGGCCAATGCGGCGTACAAGGTCAGCAATCGTATCGTTCTCTTCCAGTGATCCGACAACTGCTTTGTATTCCTTTGTTATCTCAGCATGCACCTCGAAGCGATCCAGTGCACCGTCTCTTTCAATTACGACTTGATAATGCGGGGCAAGCTCACGGAATTGGAACAATACGCCCTCGATCTCAGTCGGGAACACGTTCACACCACGAATGATCAGCATATCGTCTACGCGGCCCTTAATGCGTGACATACGCAAACTCGTCCGCCCGCATTTACAGGTAGCAGGATTCAGCGACGCAATATCTCCAGTCCGATAACGAATGACCGGAAAAGCTTCCTTCGTCAACGAAGTAAAGACGAGCTCTCCTTCCATACCGTATGGCAGCACCTCACCGGTTTCTGGATCTACAATCTCAGCAATAAAATGGTCATCTGCGATATGCAGGCCATCCTGTGCCTCAATGCACTCAATCGAAACACCTGGTCCTAGTACTTCACTCAGTCCATAAATATCAATCGCCTTAATATTCAGTCTTTCTTCAAGCTGCATCCGCATCTCTTCCGACCATGGCTCTGCTCCGAAGATTCCATACTCAATTGTAGTCGCACGCGGGTCTTTTCCCATCCGCTCCATCTCTTCCGCAATGTTCATCACATACGACGGTGTTCCGGAAATGCCGCGCGGCTTAAAATCTTCAATCAACGTAATCTGACGCGGCGTATTCCCACCTGATACCGGAACGGCAACCGCACGCAAATGCTCAATACCATAGTGTAGACCAAGGCCCCCCGTAAACAAGCCATAGCCGTACGCATTATGAAAAATATCCCCTGGTCTTCCGCCTGCTGCACAGATCGCACGAGCGACAATCTCGCCCCAGTTCTCAATGTCCTGCTTTGTATAGCCAACAACTGTTGGCTTGCCTTTCGTACCCGAAGAGCCGTGGATCCGTACAACGTCTGACATATCTACCGCGAACAAATTGAATGGATAATTCTCTCGTAGGTCCGTTTTTTTCATGAATGGGAGACGCTGCAAGTCTTCAAGCGATTGAATGTCATCCGGTGTAATTCCAGCTTGATCAAGCGCTTCCTTATGAAACGATACACGCTCATACGCATGTCGTACCGTTTGCTGCAACCGTTCAAGTTGAAGCGCTTCCTTTTGTTCACGCCCCATCGTCTCCATTGCTTCATTGAAAATCACATGAACGCCTCCCTTTTATTCGCCGAGAAATATCGGTTTTCTTTTCTCACTGAATGCTGTCAGCGCCTCTACCCGGTCCTTCGTCGGAATAATTACCTCGTATGCTTTCGTTTCAATATCAAGACCTGTTTGCAAATCTACACTGCTGCCTTTGCTAATCGCGTATTTAGCCTGATACACAGCAAGCGGCGCATTCTGAACAATCTCTTCCGCCAATGCGAAAGCTGCCGCAAGCATTGCATCGCAGTCCTCGGCCACACCGTTGAGAATGCCATATTCATACGCTTGCTCTGCCGTAATTTTACGAGCTGTGAACACAAGCTCCTTCGCTTTCGCTGGGCCGATCAGACGCGTCAAGCGCTGTGTACCGCCCGCTCCCGGAATAATGCCCAAGCTAACTTCTGTCAATCCCATGCCTGCTCCGGCTACAGAAAAGCGGAAATCACAAGCAAGCGCTAACTCAAATCCTCCGCCAAACGCATACCCATTAATAGCTGCAATCACCGGCTGCGGCAAACGCTCAACCGCTGTAAACACATCACGGATTTTCGCAACATTACGACGCACTTCCTGTTCATTCAATGTACGGCGCTCTTTCAAATCAGCACCGGCAGAAAATGCTCTGCCGGCTGCCGTGATGATTACCGTACGAATATCTTTCGTACGCTGCGCAATATTTTCTACTAGTTCACCGAGTTCCTTAAGCGTTTCGTAATTAAACGTATTCATGCTCTCTGGACGATTCAAGGTAATAATCCCAATATATCCTTTTTGCTCAAATAAAATATTTTCTGTCTTTACCATGAAAAATTCTCCTCTCTAGTACGATGATGATCGCGTCAACTATACAACGGGAGCTGTTTCAAAAAACGACAGAAAGAATCGGACAGCACCCGGATGCAATAAATCATAATAGCCACGGAATAGCTCTTCTGCTTCCTTCCCCAACCAGAAATCCGGCAGCAGTACATCTGGCAAACTTGGATCAATAAATAAAAATTTCCTATATTCATGTACAAGCTTCGTCTTCTCTACAAAACATTCATTGTCCTGTAAACCTTCACGCTGACGTAATTTTTCTTTTATATCATCATATTTCGGACGATACTCTGTAATGAACGCTTCATACGCAGCATTAATCTCATCCAGATTCCAGCAGCGGCTCACCAGCCCAGCCGGGTCGCTCCAACCAAGATGCTGTGCGTGAAAAATCTCTACATACGATGTAATCTCATATGCCTCGTTCATATCTTTAACCCGCTCTTCAAGATTGTGCGGGCTAATCCATGTGCTGTTCGCCAGCATTCCAAATCCCATCCACGATAACTCTTTGCGCAGCTGATCGCGTAAATGTCGTTTCTCTTCTGGAATGTTATAGCTCACAATACTCCAGTTGCCATCCCATTCCGCAGGCATCTCCTTATAAATACGCAATGCAGCTTCATCTAACCGCTTCTTGCCGCGCGATGTCATACGATAATAGCTCCGATTCCCGATCTTGCGCGATTCAATCCATCCCTGCTTCATCATGCGTGAAATTGCAGCACGGATGGCCGGCTCGGATAGTCCGAATTCTCCCATCAGCTTCGTCAGACTTCCAACCCATATCTCGCCACCATAATGACGTACATATTCACCATAAATGGTAAACAACATAGACTGAGATTTCACTTTGTTTCCCTCCAACCCTTCTGTAAAACATTTTGCTTGTCTATTATAGCGCATCACATCCCTTTTTTTCCGCTGATGCGTACCGATATTGACGCTCGTTCAGAATTTGATTACTATAAAAAAGAAAAGTATAGCGCTATAGAAACGAACTTATAATAAAGCGTTATACAAAAGTAGGGTGGAGGAATCTCAATGAATATAACAAAGGTAAAAGGATTAGATTCGACAGCCAATCCTTATCCATATGAAGCACACATCATAAATATTCAGCGCTCGGATACAACAAATGCAGAAGTCATTACCTGGCAGTTTACGAATGGTGAACTTGTTCAGCTTATGCTATATAGCCCGGATGACGCCGTTCTACTATCTGTATCACCTGCTATTGTACTTCCAGAAGAAAACGAAGAGGGACATTTCTTTACCGCAGGTGAGATCAAACTGTTTCTATCTCGTATCAAAAACCATAACAGCTAGCAAAAAAGCCGGAGTCAGATGATTCCGGCTTTTTTGCCGGGTACGCCTATGATTCGAGTGCTTCTCGTAGTTCCTGAAGCTTCTTCTCCATACGAGCCTTGCGAAAAATCGCTTGTGTAAATGTACCCTGTCCAATCACTCCGTGTGAGGTACGAGCCGTTACTTCACATACAACTCGACGTTCCGTTACCTGTGTACAGACTGCGGTAAATACCACTTTCTCGCCTACGATCGCGGGCCCCGTATGCGTAATCGACACATCATAACCCGCTCCTTCTTCCCCCTCTTCGAGGTAAGGCAAAATGACATGTCGGCCGGCTTTTTCCATATAATAAATCATCGTTACCGTAGACATGACTTGATGGACTACTTCTCCATCAAAAGCGGGACGCATCTCGTCTGTCACTGTAATCTCGAGATTCGCTGTCACACCCGGTGTAAGTTCCTTCATACTCTCACCCCCACGGTTATTTCCCCGTGAACACTGGCACGCGCTTCTCGAAAAACGCCTGTACGCCTTCTTTATGATCAGCGGTATTTCCTGCGATATCTTGCGAGTATGCTTCATACTCAAGCGCTTCTTCAAGTGTCATATGAAGGCTTTTATACATCGCCTTTTTAATTAAACCAATGCTTCTCGTTGGCAGCACAGCTAGACGCTCGGCGTATGCACGTACGCGTTCTGCAAACTGCTCCGCTGGATATACTTGATTGACCATGCCAATCCGGTGCGCTTCTGTAGCATCAAGCTTATCCCCACTAAGCGCCAATTCAAGTGCACGCCCGATGCCTACGATACGCGGGAGAAAATAGCATCCACCGGAATCCGGCACAAGTCCAATATTGATGAACGCATTACTGAACACAGCATTGTCTGCCGCCAACCTGAGATCACAAGCAAGTGCCAGACTCATTCCAGCTCCTGCTGCTGCACCGTTCACAGCCGCAATTACCGGCTTACCCATATTTTGAATCTGCATAACCATCGGATTGTATCGCTCACGTAACAGTGCGCTGAACTCTACTGGTTCACCCGACTGTACTTCTCCGAGATCTTGCCCGGCATTGAACGCCTTACCTGCGCCAGTAATGACCACGCACCGTACATCTGCATCCTTCTCTGCCTGCTTGAGCGCCGTAATAATCTCCTTATGCATCTGCTTCGTAAACGCGTTATATCGTTCCGGGCGGTTCAGTGTCAGCGTTGCCACATGATTGATCACTTCGTATTGAATTGTTTCGTACATGGAGACACTCCCTTCCTTATTTTCCGGTAAAATTCGGTGTCCGCTTTTCTATAAACGCATTCATACCTTCTGCCTTATCTTCACTTGCAAACAAAAGATAGAAGCAATTGCGTTCATATTCAAGCCCTTCCATCGTTGTCGTATCAACTGCTTTGCCGACAGATTTTTTGATCAGACGTACCGCAAGTGGAGGCATGGTAGCGATGCGACGAGCAGTTTTGAGCGCTTCCACCCGGTATAGCTCAACCGGAACTACCCGATTAACAAGCCGATACTGCAGAGCTTCCTGTGCTGTAATCGGCTCACCTGTCAAAAGCATCTCCATTGCTTTCAACTTGCCAACCGCTTTTGTTAAGCGCTGTGTACCACCCGCACCCGGCATAACACCAAGCTTAATCTCAGGCTGTCCGATCCGTGTGGTCTCAGATGCGATGACCATATCACAGCTCATCATCAGCTCACAGCCACCACCGAGAACAAAACCGCTAACCGCTGCAATAATCGGCTTTGTCACAAGCATAATTCGATCCCACACAGCAAACTGGTCCTTGACGAGCATCGAGATGACTCCATCGTGTGCCATCTCTTCAATATCTGCACCGGCAGCGAACGCTCGATCATTTCCTGTGATCACCATACACCGTATCGCCTGATCTCGATCAAACGCTTCAAGTGCTGCGACAATCTCCTCAACCATCTGAAGGTTAAGCGCATTCAATACGTATGGTCGGTTCAACTCAATGATTCCAACGTTTTCTTCTACTGAAACAGTAATGAATGTATCGTTCATAGCTATCTCCTTACTTATTCAACAATTACGAGTAGCTTTTAAGATGTAATCGCTTTCGTTTTTCGCGCATACGTGCCAAGAGCAACGGCGACAAGTTCACCTTCTCCTGTTCGTACTTCCGCTTGCATAACGATTGTGCGTCCCCCACGCTTTACCACCTTGGATTGGGCAATCAACTTATCCCCTCGTGCAGGGGCAAGATAATTGACTTTACTCTCAAGGGTGACACACTGCTGCACACCATCGATATGAGGAGCTGCTGCATGTCCCATAGCCACATCAGCTAGCGTACTTGTAACACCGCCGTGTACCACACCTTCGATACTATTGTAGTGTTCCGGTCGAATATCGAGCACAGCCGTGCATGTATCTTCATCCTGATGCTCGATTACAATGCCAACATACTGATTAAATCGGTTATTAGATATCATCTGCAATCACGTTCCTATTCTGTGAATATCAGGATGAATTACTCAACTTCTGCGAAGTGCATCGAAACCAACTTCCCTGCAAATCCCATCAGATCTTTGCCTGCTGCCCGTCCTTCTGGAGAACTCAATGCTTCCGTGAGCGCTTCCTTTGTTTCGAAATACATCTCGGCAATAAGATGAAGGTTGCTGTCTCCCATTGGTCCACCATAAATCCGATTTACTTCGAGTTTAATGAGACCTGGCATTTTTGCTGCAAGCGGAGCATGCACTTCATTATAATGTTGATCAAAAGCTCCTGTATCTTCTGGCTTCTTATAAATAGCAATTAGCTTAACCATATGTCCCTCCATGTATAAACGAATTAATATTACAAAATAAACGTACAGCGTGTAAAAATCGTATAGTAATAGTTAAAGTATAGTATTAAATGAGAACAAACGTCAATATTTTTAGAAAATTTCTATGATTCATTTACACCTTCTGCTACCTTACTAGTGCTTTATCATTACTTTACAATTACTTTTCATCAATCGAACTAATGCCATATTCCTAGCTATTCCATAATATCCAATTGATAGTTGAAATACTCACAAGTCTTACGATATGATCTAACTAATTACAATGGATTACTATACGATTTAGATAGAAAGACAGGCTTTTCAGGGGGGACTTGATGTGAATCGTAAAAAATTATCGTATCTTCTAAAAGATGCCGTTCTAGCAGAAGATATTTATTCAAATACTGGCACACTATTGCTTGAGAAAGGCTCTCGGCTGCGCGGTACGGATATTACACTCCTTTTTAACCACGATATTGACAGCATTATGGTAGACGATGAAGAAAAGCATATTAAGCGAGACCTGATTCAGCAAATCCGAAATATTACCGGATCAGATAATAAGTCATTCGGTAACTCCTATGTAAATAATCTGGATCAGATTAAAAGAATGTTTGAAGAAATTGAAGAAAATCGCCCAGTTTCTCTTCACTCGTATCTGGCCAGTTACTCCAATCTATTGGAATCGGCACTTGAGAATACATCCATGCTCCTAGCTCTGCATAAAGTACGCGGCTTCGATGACTACACATATCGGCACAGTCTTAATGTCAGCCTGTTATGCGGTGTGATCGCCCGTCTGCTTCGACTCTCACCAGACGATATCTGGTTATACGGTCAGTGTGGACTGCTACATGACATCGGAAAACTTAAACTCAACCCGATTCTTATTCAAAAAGACTATCAAAAACTAACAGATAGAGAAGAAGAACAGCTTCGTTCTCACACATCATCCGGGTATGAAATTCTCTCTCTAGTCTCCGGTGCGAACGATACAATTATGGAAGCAGCGCTATACCACCACGAATTTTTGGATGGCTCCGGTTATCCGAATGGTCTGCGAGGAGATCAGATTCCATTCCCTGCACAAGTAGTTGCTGTTGCCAATGAGTATGATCGATACTGTTCAGATCAAGTCGGCTCCCCGCATCTTTCACCTTACCAAGCCGCTCAGGAATTAACCAATGCCGCTTTCGCCAACCAGCTGAATCCTCGCATTGTTCTTCCTTTCGTACACTTTATCGTCGGCGGCTATATCGGCCACAATGTGACCCTTAATGACCAGACACGCGGAACGATTGTCTATTTAAACCCGGATGAACCGTTACGACCGCTTATTAAAACGGAAACGGGCTATATAGACTTGCGTCAGGCACGCATGCTTTCCATTATCGAAATCGACTGATTACAGAAAGGCTCCGATCGTCTACCAAGCATGTAGACAGTCGGAGCCTTTTTTCTATATTTGTATTCGATTATTTTCCGGCGGGTTCAACAAATTGTAGAAGTTCCTGATCCGGTCCATGGAAGAAAATTGTTCGTCCCCCATCAATTGCCCGCTTCGGCTCTTCTGTCGTAAATATAATCCCTCGTTCCCCGTAATATGCCATCGCTTCTTCTATATTGTCCACTGTAAATGCAAGATGGTTTACTACGCTCTGTGTACTGTATTCACTGCCTGAGGCAAGATCTCGAATCAGTTCAATCTCAAAACCTGGTTGATTCGGATGTAGCAGAAAAGCCATCTCTCGTACAGCATTCTCTCCACGTGCGCGTACTTGATAGCCAAACATTTCTGTATAAAAAGAAATAGAGCGGTCCATATCTACTACGACAAGTGCTACGTGTTCTGCTTTTCTAATCATCGTATGTATCCTCGCTTTCATATCGTATGTAACCATCTTACTATACAATCTTCATGTACTGGGTCGATGAATACATTTTCTATCAAGCAAAATTCGTGCCAGTATGATAAAATGGCAAAAGGTATTGTTATTTCGTAGGAGGATCACAGCATGACACAACAAACAATACAAGCCAAATACGTACGCGAGTCGCGTACAATAAAAGAAAGCATGGTGCTACCACCTGATACCAATCACCATGGTACGATGTTCGGTGGTGAAGTGATGGCCTACATTGATGATGTAGCAACAATTGCAGCAACGAAACACGCTCGTCACCCAGTTGTAACTGCATCGACTGATTCCGTCGACTTCCTTCATCCGATTAAAGCAGGCTATGCGGTGCGTCTCGAATCATTCGTTACCTGGACACACAAAACGTCTATGGAGATTTTCGTCCGCATCGTATCAGAAGACTTGCTGACCGGTGAAAAAATCGTCTGCGCTACCTCGTTTCTGACATTCGTAGCACTTGATGAAGCTGGCAAACCGATCTCGGTACCACCCATCGTACCAGAAACACCAGAAGAAATCGCCCTGCATGAATCTGCCCCACGTCGCGCCTCCGCACGCCGCGAACGCCGTAGCGAAAGCAAAGTATTCGCCGCAGAGTTTGGTATCGTGAACTAGGGATCATTCTTATTTCATAGAATAGGAGACACACAATGAGTACAATGCACCCAACTCTTGATTTCCATATTGATGCCTTCCGTCCAATGATGGACGAACCTACATTCGAACTGTTCACAGACTGGTGCCACCGTTATCAGGAAGATACGATGCCGTATCCATTCGCGATGTTAAGTTGGATGCTTGATGATTATGGCTACTGGGGCAAGCAGATTGGCAAAGAGAACCTTTATGAGTACTATTATGACGCACTTGAATTCGATGAACTGTACGCGCTGCTGTACAAAATTCAGGCGTTTACGCTGTATGGCTATGGCAACTGGTCAAACAATGACCGCAAACGCAAAGGGCTGCAGCCAGTTCGATTTAAACAAGTATAAAGACCGTCAAGAGAGACTGCCCCAAGCCAGAACATGGCCATAGGGGCAGTTTTTTTGTGGTATCGACAACGTGTGGTGGTGAGGGAGTGGGAGAAGGGAGGAGTCGTTTCGGTACGCTTGCAGGGAAGTGACGAGGTCCCACCCGATCCCGGCTTCTCCACCACACTTTGGAGAAAACAGCCACCAAGAAAAAAGAGGCTGTCTCAGCCGCTTTGTTACAGCTTTTGAGACAGCCTCTTCCTTTTAATCACAACTCTTCTTGCTTACTTATAAATTTGGCTTCCTGATGTACGGAATTCCTCCGCTTTTTCTTTCATTCCCTGATCCACTGCTTCTTCTGTATCTAATCCGTTGTTCTTTGCGTATTCACGAATATCCTGTGTAATACGCATGCTGCAAAACTTCGGTCCACACATCGAGCAAAAATGGGCTGTTTTCGCTCCCTCTGCTGGAAGGGTTTCATCATGGTATTCAATCGCACGTTCAGGATCAAGCGAGAGGTTAAATTGATCTCTCCAGCGGAATTCAAAACGAGCTTTCGAAAGAGCATCATCGCGGATCTGGGCACCTGGATGTCCTTTGGCCAAATCAGCAGCATGTGCAGCTAACTTATATGTAACTACCCCTACTCGAACATCTTCTTTGTTCGGTAGGCCAAGGTGCTCTTTTGGTGTCACATAGCATAACATAGCTGTTCCATACCATCCAATCATCGCCGCCCCGATCGCTGATGTGATGTGATCATATCCCGGTGCAATATCCGTTGTCAGTGGACCGAGCGTATAAAACGGTGCTTCCTGACAAACTTCTAGCTGTCGATCCATGTTTTCTTTAATTTTATGCATCGGCACATGCCCCGGTCCTTCTACGATCACCTGTACGTCATGCTTCCAGGCAATCTTCGTTAATTCCCCGAGTGTTTCTAATTCAGCGAACTGTGCCTCATCATTCGCATCGGCAATACTGCCTGGGCGCAATCCATCCCCTAATGAGAAAGCAACATCATATGCTTTCATGATTTCGCAAATTTCCTCAAAATGTGTATATAAGAAGTTTTCCTGATGATGAGCCAAGCACCAAGCTGCCATAATGGAGCCCCCACGCGACACGATACCAGTTACCCGTTTCGCTGTAAGAGGAATGTAGCGAAGGAGTACACCCGCATGGATGGTAAAGTAATCTACCCCTTGCTCTGCTTGCTCAATCAATGTATCGCGGAAAATCTCCCACGTAAGTTCTTCCGCCTTTCCTCCCACTTTCTCAAGCGCTTGATAAATCGGAACGGTACCAATTGGAACGGGAGAATTACGCACGATCCACTCACGTGTGGCATGAATGTTTTTCCCCGTAGAAAGATCCATAATCGTATCCGCACCCCAGCGAATCGCCCACGTCATTTTTTCTACTTCTTCCTCAATCGACGAGGTAACGGCTGAATTCCCGATATTGGCATTAATTTTCACGTGGAAGTTACGTCCAATAATCATCGGCTCGCTTTCTGGATGATTAATATTAGACGGGATGATCGCACGTCCTGCTGCAATCTCTTGTCTTACAAATTCCGGCTCCATGTTCTCGCGAATCGCAACAAACTCCATCTCAGGTGTGATGATGCCGCGACGTGCATAATGAAGCTGCGTAACATTTTGCCCTTGTTTCGCCCGGAGTGGTTTCCGAATCAGTCCCGGAAATACCTCATGATTCTCTAATTCCTCTCCAAGACGCAAACCATTATCTTCCGGCTTTACCGCTCTGCCTTCATATTCCTCAGCATCTCCACGCTCTTCAATCCAGTTCTGACGGATTTTCGCAATTCCTTCGCGAATGTTTACCTCACATGCTTCATCTGTGTACGGACCACTCGTGTCATAAATGCGCACTGGTGCATTTTCAACTACCACTTCCCCGTTTTGGGAAGGAGACAAAGCAACCTCACGAACAGGTACACGAATGTCTGGTCGTGACCCTTCTATGTATACTTTCTGACTGTTTGGAAACCCTTTGACTCCCCAATTTTGCTCTTGCATGTTTCTTCCTCCTTTTTCGTGTGTACTACACAAAAGGACAGGATAAGGATCAGCATAATAAAAGCCGGGCCCTATAAAGGGACCCGGCTCGTTATACATGAGAGATCTAGCAAGGCACAACACAAACGAATGCCTTGTAGCTACAGATAACTCATACGAACTACTTTCCTACGCTGGTATGATCCAGATCAGGTCCCGAGGGTTTAGAAACGTAGATGCGTTTCAATCTCAGCCCGAACTCTCGGACACCCCTAGTAGTAAACATGTTATGTTTTTATTGTATTCGTGATTACATAGAAACATTAACACTTTCTATTTTAAAAATCAATATGTCGGTATTGCTACTTTTTCGTAACCAATTCAAGCTTAACCGGGATACTCGCTGGAACTTTCTCCCCTTTTACTACTTTTTTCGCAGCTTCTACCGCTTGTTTTCCAATCAGCTCTGGTTTCTGAGCAATGGTAGCGCTCATCCGACCGTCTTGTACAGCTTTTACCGCATCAGCTGTAGCATCAAACCCGACAACGACCACATCTTTTAAGCCCGCTGCCTGAATCGCTTGAATAGCTCCGAGTGCCATTTCATCGTTATGGGCAAATACAGCTTTGACATCTTTATTAGCCTGAAGAATGTTCTCCATTACGCTCAATCCTTTGGCGCGGTCAAAATCAGCTGGCTGCTTCGCGACAACTTTTACGCCTGGTTCTTTATCGACGATTTCATGGAATCCTTGGCCACGCTCACGAGCTGCTGAAGAACCTGGAATGCCTTCAAGTTCAACGATATTACCCTTCTTGCCGATTTTATCGAGTAAATATTTAGCTGCCATACGGCCACCCTCTACGTTATCAGACGCTACATGAGAGACAACCTTGCCCCCTTCTGCACTACGGTCAACTGTAATAACCGGGATATTAGCATTATTAGCAGACTTAATCGCAGACGCAATCGCGGCAGAGTCTGTAGGATTTACCAGAATCACATCGACCTTACGCTGAATCAAATCCTCAATGCCGGAGATTTGCTTCGCCGGGTCATCCTGTGCATCTACTGTTACCAGTTTCATCCCGTTCGCGGTCGCTGCTTTCTCTGCCCCCTGTTTTAAGCTGACGAAAAATGGATTGTTTTGCGTAGAGACAGCTAGACCAACTGTTGCTTGTCCTGTCTTGCCACCTTGCGCACCCTTATTATCGCTTGTACCTGGTGCCTGTGTCGTACAGCCTGCTAACAAAGAGATGCCAAGCAAGCCGGCTACCATTCCTTTAATAAGTCGTTTCATGTGTGATGCCCCCTTAAGTAGATAAATAAACTATGCTGCTTTTTTGCGGTCAAGAAGCACCGCCAGCAAAATGACAGCCCCTTTGACTACCTGCTGGTAGAAAGAGGAGACTTCCAGTAAGTTCAGGCCGTTGTTCAGTACCCCGATAATCATGGCACCAATCAGCGTACCAAAAATCCAACCGCGTCCACCTGACAGGCTTGTCCCGCCAAGCACAACCGCGGCGATTGCATCCAGCTCATAGCCCGCTCCGGCATTCGGCTGTGCTGAGTTTAGGCGCGAAGTGAGAATAATCCCCGCGAAGGCTGACAGAAAACCTGTTAGCGCATAAATGTATAGTTTGACACGGCCTACCTTAATGCCAGATAGAATAGAGGCTTCCTCATTCCCCCCAATGGCATACACGCGGCGGCCAAATGCGGTTCTACGAAGAACGAAATACAGAATGATAAATAAGATCAACATCCAGATAACCGGAACAGGAATATACGAAAAATACCCTGCACCTAGCATCGTAAACAGGTCGCTATTAAATCCAGTAATTGGACTCCCGTCCGTATAGACGAGTGCCAGTCCACGGAAAATCGTCATCGTAGCCAGCGTAGCAATGAATGGTGCTACTTTTCCTTTTGTAATCAACAAACCGTTGATTGCTCCCATTACCGTACCTGCCGCAAGACCACACAAGATTGCAAGCACAGCGCTCATACCATTCGTCATCATACTAGCCGTAACGGCACCGGAAAGTGCGAGAACCGCACCGACAGATAGGTCAATGCCACCTGTCAGAATGACGAACGTCATCCCGAATGCAATCAGTGCGTTAACAGACACCTGGCGCATGACATTTAGAATATTATTTTCAGTCAAAAAATCCGGGCTCATAATCGACAAAATCACAATAATGACAAGAAGCCCGATCAGCGAACCAAGTCGCTGTATACTCGTAGAAAATTTTTTAGTCGTTCCCATTGTTACTTCCCTCCGGTCGCTGCGTGCATAATCGCTTCCTGTGTCGCATCGCAGGCATCCATCACAGCAGTCAGCTTTCCTTCATGCATAACCAAAATTCGATCACTCATCCCGAGAATCTCCGGTAGCTCGGATGAAATCATGATGATGGTGACACCTTCTGCTGTCAGTTCGTTCATAATGTGATAAATTTCTTTCTTAGCACCAATATCAACACCACGTGTCGGCTCGTCTAAAATGAGAACTTTCGGCTGGATACCGAGCCATTTGCCAATGACGACTTTTTGCTGATTGCCGCCTGACAGTGATTTGACGTGCTGTTCAGCATCTCTTGTTTTAATGTTTAGACGCGTAATCATATCGCGTACGAGATGCTTTTCTTTCCCGACCGCCATCAAGCCGTTGCGAGATAAAACGGACAGGTTCGGCAAGGCAATGTTCTCACGTACCGATAGTTCAAGCACGAGCCCCTCAGCTTTGCGATCTTCCGTAACGAACGCAATCCCTTGGCGAATTGCATCTTCCGGTTTGCGAATGGTAACTTCTTGTCCGTCAAGTACAACCCGACCGCTTTTCTTTGGAACCACACCGAATAAGGTGCGCATAATTTCTGTCCGACCTGCTCCCATAAGCCCTGCGACACCTAGAATTTCGCCCTGGCGTGCGGTAAAGCTAATATCCTGCAAGATACCACCGTCACTTAAATTCTCAACACGAAGCCGTTCTTCTCCCGGCTTGGCGGATCGTTCCGGGAAGCGTTCTCCCAGCTCACGACCAACCATCATCTGTACGATGCGGTCAAGCGTTGTCTCTTTAATGATCTCCGTTCCGACAAACGTACCGTCACGCAACACTGAGATGCGATCGCAAAGCGCAAAAATTTCTTCCATTCGGTGCGAGATGTATACGATCCCGACACCTTGCTTGCGCAGGTCACGAATCACGCTGAACAGTGCCTCAATTTCCCGCTCTGTCAAAGCAGCGGTCGGTTCATCCATAATTAATACTTCTGCATTCAACGATAACGCACGTGCAATCTCGATCATCTGCTGCTGCCCAATCGAAAGCGTTCCCGCCTCTGTATCTGGATCAATCTGAACCCCGAGCCGACCTAAATACTCTTTTGTTCTGGCCTTCATTTCTTTTGTGCGCAGAACGCCAAAAGCCCCGGTCAAATCCCGCCCGAGAAACATATTCTCCATTACGGTCAGCTGCGGAATAATGTTGAGTTCCTGGTGAATGACCGCGATTCCCTTTTCCTCCGCGTCCTTCGGTCCACTGAACTCTACTTCCTCTCCGCGCACCCGGATTACTCCTGTGTCTTTTGGATAAATGCCGGTTAAAATTTTCATTAACGTTGATTTTCCGGCCCCATTCTCACCCATTAACGCATGAATTTCACCTTTGTCGAGCGAGAAGGAAACATTTTTGAGTACATGCACCGCACCGAACGACTTGCTGATGTCCGTCATTTCAATTACTTGATTCATGCCTATCCTTCCCTCGCTTTAAAAAATAACGCCCGCCTGCAAAATAATATTCGCATACGGTGTCGCCTCTCCCGTACGAATGATAGCCTTTGCCTGTTGGGTAAGCGCCTTGAACTGCTCATGCGCAACATACGTAACTGTTGTTTCATTCAGAAGCGAAAGTGTTTGTTCTTTTACTACAGGATTGTGTACGGTAATCTCAGAAGCAAGCACCGCGCTTTCGACTTGCATATCTGCAAGTACAACTTCGAGCGTCTCCAGAAATGACGGCATCCCCTGTTTCAATGCGAGATCAATCCGTTTCACACCATCCGGGATCGGCAATCCGCAATCTGCAATGACAATCGTGTCTGTATGACCAAGACGGGCGAGCACAGCGGTAATCTCGCTGTTTAGTGTGCCATGTTTTTTCATGCTGCTACTCCTTTATCTGCCCTAAAAATTGCTCCACTTCCTGCTCTGTTGGCATGCCTCCCTGCGCACCAAACTTGGTAACGGACAGGGCACTCGCTGCAACCGCATATCGGACCGCTGCAGCCATGTCAGCCCCACGACCAATCATGACAGCAAGCGCTGCGTTGCATGTATCTCCGGCACCTGTTGTATCGACCACATTCACCTGAAAACCTGGTTGGTGGACGACGCTACCATCTTGTTGCTTGTAGTATGCACCATCTCCGCCTTTTGTCATCATGATAACGCCTGAATACATCTGCAACAGCTCATGGAAATCTTCTGTTTGCTCCGGGTTACGATTGAGCATAATCGCTAGTTCATATTCATTAGGGGTTACCACCGCTACCCCGGCTAATAGTTCAGCGGGAAGCGCGATCGCTGGAGCCGGATTCAACACAACAGGCACACCATATTTGCCGGCAATCCGAACGGCTTCCGCTACCGCAGGCAGCGGAATTTCAAGCTGAAGCAGCACGACATCTGCCTGCTTAATCGCCTCTTCTGCCTGCTGGACTTTTTCAGGTGTCACGGCGTGGTTCGCTCCCGGCACGACAATAATCGAGTTGTCCCCGTTCTCTACCACGATGGATGCGATTCCTGTTGATGCATGTGTAATCGGTTCCACATAGTCGACATTTACGTTTTCTTCTTGCAAACGTTGAACAAGTTCCGCCCCGAATCCATCATCTCCCACACAGCCAACCATCGTAACCTGCGCACCAAGCCTAGCACATGCTACCGCCTGATTGGCTCCCTTGCCGCCAGGAAGTGTGGAGAAGCCTGTGCCAAGCACGGTTTCTCCAATCGTCGGAACACGCGGCGTTTCCGTCACCAGATCCATGTTGATGCTTCCAATGACTGTAATACGTGGTTGTTTCACAAAACTACCCCTTCCCTGTTGTGCCTCGTTCCACCATCTGAACATCGAGGCAGTAATGAAGTGAATCAAGCGGCTGTTTTTCAATCTGCTTAATCAGCATACGCGCCGCCAATGCCCCCATATCATAGATCGGCTGGGCAATTGTTGTTAGTTCCGGGAACACAATCTCACCAAGCGCAATTCCGTCATATCCGACAATCTCGATCTCATACGGAATCGTCCGTCCCAGTACCTGCACGGCTCGCATCGCACCAATCGCCATCATGTCATTACCAGCAAATATTCCATCCACATCTGGATGTGCTCGAAGCAGTTCAAGTGTCGCTTCCATCGCCTGCTTCATTTCATACTTACCTGAAACAATCAGACTTCTGTCAAACCAGTCTATATCCTGTACAACATCAAGATATCCCTGACAGCGTTCTTCTGCGTTCAGGAGATGCTCCGGTCCCCGGATATGAGCAATTTTTCGACAGCCTTGGCCGAGTAAAAACTCGGTCGCCATCTGCGCTCCTTTTCGATTATCTGACATGACAGTCGGGATCGTATCCCCCTCAATCAATCGGTCTACCACGACAACCGGCATGTCAAATTCCCGAACGTCTTCTACAGACAAGGCATTCGAAGCTACAATCATTCCATCGATATATTTTTGCTTTAAAACTTCAATATAGTGTTTCTCTTTCGCAGCACTTTCATCCGAATTACACAAAATGACAGTATAGCCATACAATTGCATGACATCTTCCACCGCCCGTGCAAGTTCAGGAAAGAATGGGTTCGTAATATCAGGCACCAGCAGGCCGATCGTGCTCGTCTTTTTGTTGGACAGACTGCGCGCTACGAAATTCGGTGTATAATTCAGCGCCTTGATTGCGTGCAGCACCTTTTGTTCCGTATCTGTATGTACATATCCACTTCGGTTTAATACACGAGAGACTGTCGCTACCGATACACCTGCGAGCTTCGATACGTCCTTAATCGTCGCCATTATTTCTCCCTCCTCATGAGAAATCGGTTACACATGACATACATAAAACCTTATACAATAAGGTTTCTCTCATGCGTAACCGATTACACATAATATAAAACGAAAGCAGACAATCTGTCAATCTCCAAAGTCGTTCTTTCGTTCGATATGAGGTTCTCCATACCAGGCTTGAACAAACCCAGCTTCGGATGTAAATGCATCCGCCTCATACTGCTGGATGCTCTGAATAATACGGTGAGCTTCTCCCATCAATGTACGGATACCTCGTAACAGTGTTCGGCTTTGACGGCGCCGCACTTCGTCTGGAAGTGCTACATACGGTGCAAACAAGCGCGGGATGTCTTCTCCTACTATATGAATAATACGCGTACAAAGCGGCTGTGGTATAACGAGCACATACGGAACAAGCAGTTCAGCATACCACAACAAGTGTCGACATGCATCTGCCACATCATGATCGATTTCACTCCTGTCCCGCATCACACTAACTACCCGCTGCCATTTTTTTATGGTGCAAGACAGCTCATATGTGTGATCAGGTGCGTGAAACTCGGATGCATATGGTGCAATATTTGCACTATAATACCTGCGACGCTTCCAGAACTGCCACCACTTTTTCATCCATATCCTCCTTTTTTCGGCCTTTTTCTTCCTATTACAGTATTTCCTGTTTGTCCTATCATCTTACCTATTTGTAACAAATTGTCGAACGATTACACTTGTCAAATCCCATAAAATTACCAATAATAATGTAGTGTTTGTTAACCGTGAACAATGCAAAACCACGATAAAGGCGGTCTAAACAAAATGGAAACTGAACACAACCTGCCGGATAAAATCGACGAACTGAAACAAGTTCTTGTTTTAACAGCAACCCAATATAATTTTGATTTTCAAAATCCACGTGTACTCCATCTAAGTCAAAAACTTGATACACTTATCCTGAAGTCGATGAGAAAAACGTATTCGTCATAAGCAAATATCCGGCACATAACGAAAAAGAACCTCCATAATGGCAGGTTCTTTTTCGTTTCCATATTATGACTCACCATCACTAAGCTTCATATCGCCCATATTTTCCATTGTGGACGCATTCATCGCTTCACCACTCGGAGATGGCTTTGCTGGTTTGTCCGCATTGCCCAGATACGGTGTGTCCTCGACATGACGATGATACGACGGATTTTGATGAGGGTAATTGCGCACGGTTCGTTCTCCCATATGAATATCCTCCTCGTATAAGAATGAAGTAAGCGCTTCTAGTTTTCACCGCATCTTCCACTGTTATTCTTTGTATTATTTTACCTTATCAATTTCGTAGAAACTTTGTTACAAAAATAGAACCATTTCATTTTGCCCAGAAAAAAGAAGGTTTTTATGTTATAAAGAGAGAAATAGTCTATATTACATAAAACACAGGGGGATTATGTCATGAAACCACGAATCAACTCACTTCTTATCGCTGTTTGTCTCAGTTTCGGGTTCCAATCTATCCTGCATACCCCTGTAGAAGCTGCTAAAAGTACTAAGACATTAGTCCAAAAAAAAGCGGTGCCTACCGTTACCATTACTGGTGATAAGACATTTACAGCGCGTACTCAGGCTGCACTTGCCTTGTTAAAAGAAAAGTCACCGGATGACTACGCTTTAGTCGTTCAATATATCGGCCTGATTAAGCAGGATGCTTTCAGTGGCATGGCTGCCTACGAAAAAATTCCAACATATAAAGTCGGTGCTGCTACCTCTTCTTCGTCAACAACATGGTATGCTAGCACCATTGTGCATGATGCGTATCATTCCAAGCTGTACAATGACTATGCTCGAACAAAAAAAACAGCGGTACCCGATGACGTATGGACCGGCATGAAAGCGGAGATGCAATGCCTTGCACGCCAGACCAATACATTAAAAAAAATAAACGCCCCGTTATCCGAACAAAAATACGCTCAATCTTTGCAAAACCAAAACTGGTGGGATAACAATAAAGACGGTCTTTATACAGAAGAAGATGAACGTATGAGAAGCTGGTAATATGTGATAAAATAGAATAATATGCATTGATTCTGTACATATGAAAGGGTCGTATAAAAACGTGATAGATTCACTAGCTAAACATATTATGACTGCACTGCCGCAAAACGTCATCTCCCGTGCGGTTGGCAGCCTTGGGCGTTCATCACTCAGCCGACATATGATAAAGCCTTACATTTCTTTTTTTCATGTTAATGTTGACGAGGTTGAAAAACCATTATCTGATTATCCAAATCTGACTGCATTTTTCACCCGTCAACTGAAATCCGGAGCTCGTCCAGTCTGTCCGGATGTTAACACACTGGCCAGCCCGGTTGACGGTCGTGTTGCTCAATTCGGAACGATTACAGACGGTACGCTCATTCAGGCAAAGGGCATCAACTATACAGTCGAACAACTGCTCGGCTGTACGCCAGAGCAAGCTGAACGCTATGAAGGCGGGGTATTTCTTACGATTTATCTCAGCCCGCGTGATTATCACCGGATTCATATGCCACTTGCAGGCAAATTAACACGTGCCACATATTTGCCCGGTCGCCTGTTTCCTGTTAATCGGATCGGTGTCCATCATGTACCAGGTTTGTTCACGAAAAATGAGCGGCTTATTACGTATGCACATACACCAGCTGGTGAGATGGCACTCGTGAAAGTCGGAGCATTTATCGTAGGAAGTGTTCGAGTACCGTATGGCGAACATACAACGAATGTCCGAAACGGGCGTGCCTATTCGATGGATTTACCAGAACTCCCTTATGAAAAAGGACAGGAAGTCGGACTTTTTGAGTTCGGGTCCACCGTTGTCCTGCTTTTTGAAAAAGATCGGATCACATTTAGTGAACGCATTCAGCCTGACGCTTATTTGCAATATGGCGAATGCATCGGAACGTTCCGCTAATTTCTCTTATAAGCGAAAAAACCTGGACTTAGTCATCCAGGTTTTTTTTATTCGATATATGCCCGTGAAGATAGCGACCAAATCGATCCATTACCCACAAATGAATGCGTGCTTGTGTCAATCGATACAGTAGCCATGGGAGGCGGGGTACAAAATTATGAAGCGCAGTTATAACTTCTCCCCTCCCTGCTATCTCTCGAAATTCAAGTCGTCCCCTATGTGCATTTGTTTCCTTTTGATTTACTAGCAAACCGCCCGTAATGCGGTACACCTGACAGCCTGGCCTGCTTTCTTCTGCATCATGCTGCAAAATCAGCAGTGGAAGAGGAATTTTCATTGCCTTAAAATGAAAAACATCTGTTTCTTTTCGTTGTACCTGCACAAACGGAAATAACAGTTGCGGAAGCCATGCCAGATAAGTATCTCCTACCCATGCCGCATCCCACTCTGCTGGAAGACAAAAGCGCTGAACAGACGATACAGTATTGCCCCCTTGCCACTGGCTCACCGCAAGCGCTACCTCTCCCCCTTCTTCTCCTTCTCGTACCGAAACACCATATGCCCCCAGAATGTGCGAAAGTTCTGGATGGTCTGATGGATGCATAATACAGGATACCCCTGCAAGCGCCGCCGCCCGCCCGACTGTATCAGCATACAGAATAGCCAGATCTTCTTCGCTTCCTTGTACAAGCCGAGCAGAACGGGACAATGCATCTCCACTATAATAAATGAGTGATTTTCCTTGAATTTCTTCTTTTGTTTTTATAATGGAAAACAAATCAATATATCTTTGGCAATTCATGACCTTTTTCCTCAACAAACTTCTTAAAATTTGTCTAAAATGACCTTCAAAAAGGATAAACAATATGCGAATATTATATAAAGAAAACTGTTCGAATGAAAGGAATCTTACCATGAAAAAATGGATGCAATCTCCGATGCGTATTAAACGTATGTATTTGCTTATTGCAACAGGCATCGTTGTAATTCTGGTCGGCATTGCCGCCACCCTATTGTCTAAATCGAGCACCCCACCAGCATCTCCACAGGCTGCACAGCCGGCAGCTTCTGGTACCGCTCAACAACAGGTTGCTTCTTCTACTGACGTAACCGATTCAGCAGTAACACAGGTACCGCTTAATAAAACACGAGATGAAGCCGAAGCGGAAGGGTTGCTAGATGATCAAGGATCAGTTTCGAAACCTTCCAAACACAATCGAAATTCTACCGCTTCAGAGTCTGATAGCAAACAAACAGTCGATAAAACAAGTGATACCCAAAATGCTTCATCCATCACTCCCCCGGCAGCTACAGCTAGCAGCACTCCCCCTTCTGCACAGGCAGGAGCTGGACTCGATGCTGCTACTGTCAATCAGCTTCGCAGCTATGGCATTCGGGAAGGCGATTTATCTAAAATCAACAAAATGGTTGCCGATGGCTTCGATCCAAAAGAAATCGCACAATCACTGCGCAAGAACGGCAACCATAATCTTGCCTCTGTAATTGATCAGGTTCCACGGCGCCCGAAAGCAGAACCAGCACCGCAGGACAAGAAAAAAGATGAAAAAGTAGAAAAACAGCCAAAAAAAGACGAGCAAAAGCAAGATCAGCAAGACGACAAAAACAACTAAAAAGAAGCTATCCCCATAGCCATCAAGTTAAGGTTCAAAAGTTTTTAGCTTTTGAACCTTTTCTCCATTTTTATATCTGATCTTAGTGTATGTATTGTTTTGCCCCTACTAACGCAATAGGTAGTAGAATGGTTACGGTAGTCCCTTTGTTGAGCTCACTATGAATAGAAATACTTCCTTCGTGCCTTTCAATAATTTTATAGCTCACCGCAAGACCCAGCCCCGTTCCTTTTTCTTTTGTGCTATAGAAGGGTTCGCCCAGTCTCGGAATTCGTTCTTGAGGAATACCTCCCCCTTCATCTATGATGCGGATGGAAACCTGTTCATGATCATATTTGTCAACAGAAACAAAAATGTTTCCTCCATGAGGCATCGCTTCAATGGCATTTTGTAAAATATTAATAAAAACCTGTTTTAATTGATTTTCATCACATGTGATTTGGGGAAGCCCCGGATCAATCTTCAGTGTGATCTGAATACTGTTCAAGATTGCTTTCGTATTCATCAGATCAACAACTTGCTGCAAGAACGCTCCAAGATTCTTCTTTTGGATATTCATCACCTCAGGTTTGGCGAGCGTCAAAAATTCGCTGATAATCAATTCGATTCGCTCCACCTCAGATTCCATCAGTGTTAAATAATTTTCATGCTCGGTAAATCTATTTTTCAATAACTGGGTAAATCCTTTTAATACAGTCAACGGATTACGCACCTCATGCGCGACTCCGGCAGCCAATTGTCCTACAGCAGCAAGCCTATCTGATTTCCGCAGCAGTTCCTCAGTCCTTCGGCGGTCCGTACTATCAATTCCCGTCCCGATAACATACTTGATCTGCCCCTCGCTATCTAAGAGGATGGAGTTTGACCAACTGACCAGGCGCTGACTTCCATCTTTTGTTCTCCACATATTTTCTCTGTATAGTTCTACTTTCTCAATACTAAGATCTTGAAAAAGCTCCCACACTATCTGCGCATCTTCCGGGAGCATCAGCTGTTCCCACACAAAGTTCCCCTGCACCTCATGAAATGAATAACCCGACACTTTCTCGCAGGCACGGTTAAAGTGAACAATCCTTCCGTGGCGATCCATCACGAGTACCAGAGCATCAACCGTATCAAGAATCATATTAATAAAATTGCGCTCCTCTAACAATGCTTGTTCTGCTTGCTTGCGGTCCGTAATCGCACGGACGATCACCATGATCTTACTTTCGAGAAGCGGCAAAAACCTGGCTTCAAAGTACTGCATCTCCTTCTTTACAGACAGTGAATATTCAACATAAGCGAGTGAATTCGTCTTACTTGCATGATCAATTGCTTGTTTAAATTGGAAACTTATCTCGGACGGCAGTACATCTGGAAATTTCTTCCCTAGAAATTCTTCCGGAGCTATATAAAAGTCATTAGGGTCTCTAGCCTGCGAATTCATAATCGTTCCATCTTGATCAAGCCAGAAGTACAGGTCGGGCAGCGCGTGAAAAATAGCTTTCAAATCTTGTAGTACCACGCGCAGTCGCTCTTCACTTTCCCGCAACTTTTTTTCCGTCTGTTTCCGCTTCTGAATATCCTTTTGAAGTTCTTGGTTCGCTTCCGCCAGCTGCTTCGTTCGCTGCTTGACCAATGTGTCCAGATGCTGGTTCGTCTTTCGTAATGATTCTTCTGCTTGCCGCTGTTTCAAATGCGTAAGGCCCATGTCGGCAAACATCTCTGCCAACTGGACAAAATATTTCATACAAGCATCGACTTCTTCCGGCGAAATGATCGGAACTTTCGAAAGTGCCTTCAAATAGTTTTCTTCATTAAATCCGAATTCCCGCGCTTGTCTACGAAAATAATTAATATCCGGTTCTTCATAGAAAAACTGGCCGAGTATTAGCGTTGCCAGATGTTCCCCCTCAATTATGATCGGTACGAAAGATTCAATTAATCCGTTCTGGCATACATAAGAATCATATTCCTGACTTAGATGAAGACGGGTTTGGATCGATCGATCACTATCCTTACATCTCTGTCCAGCATGAGGATGAGCTCGGTGAAACTTGAAACAAATATCCTGCCATCCGATCGCAGACAAAATGTTTCCTTCCGGGTCAAGCAGACCATACGGAATATTAGTTAGATGATAAAAATGTTCCATAAGTTTTTGTAGCTTTGTAATATCGACAAGTTCTGAAAATCTGTATTTCACCTCTTCTCCCTCCTGCAACGTTAGTTTACGAATACATATCGTTCCTTCACGTAATACTCATCTATTATTTCCGCAGGCACGATGCTTCTTCCTGTAGCCTAGACAATTTTTTGCAAGAAACTGCGCACATGCATAACAAAAAAGCCACCCTTCTAAAAAAGGTGGCTTTTTTGTTAGTGTGTTATTTACGGCGTACAAGCAAAGCATGATCAACTTTAATACATTGATCCATAATAATCATAATGCCAGCTTCCTGCGCTTTATGAGCTGCTTCTTCATTGTAGATCCCCTGCTGCAGCCAGATAGCCTTTGGCTTCAATTGGATTGCCTCTTCCACAACAGGACCTACTTCTTCACTGCGACGGAATACATTTACGATATCTACTGGCTCAGTAATTTCAGTAAGTGATGCAGCTGCCTTCTCGCCAAGTGCTTCTTCAATCGTTGGATTCACCGGAGTAATTTTATACCCATTGCTCTGCATAGCAGCCGAAACCATATAACTTGTCCGATCTGGTTTATTAGATAGTCCCACTACAGCGATCGTCTTCGCATTCTCAAGCAGTTCCCGGCGTTCATCCGCGGATGGATTTGTAAATGTCATAACAATCTCCTCCTTCTTGTATGTACCTCTTTATTTTCTTCGCGATGAAAGTAAATAATCCCTTTTTCTTTATTACTTTTTGACATATCGATGTATTTGGTGTATCTTTCGCTTATTGCTATAGATAAAAAGCATTTACAAAAGGAGAAAACCATGGAGAAATTACTTTTCCTGTACAAGTTTTTGCGTTCACCCAAAAGCATAGGAAGCATCACCCCAAGTTCTCGTTTTCTCACCCGCGCTATGATGCAAACGATTGATTGGTCCCATGTTCACACAATTGCGGAACTCGGCCCTGGAACAGGAGTATTTACCCAGTATATCGCTGATCATAAGCAACCTGACTGTCAGGTATATGTATTTGAAAAAGACGATAGCATGCGTAAGCGGCTTGAACATCTCTATCCATCGTTCAACTTCTATGAAAGCGCGTCGAACATCAATGAAATTCAGGATATTAAGAATCGAGGAGGTCTTGACTGTATTATCTCAGGCCTGCCATTTATGAATTTCCCGCAAGATTTGCGTGATCATATTATGCAGGGGGTAGAAGAAGTTCTTGCACCGGGGGGGCTTTTTATCGCCTTTCAATATTCCACCCAGATGCGCCGCCAGCTCGATGAGCGGCTAGAAAGAAGATCGATCCGTTTTGTACCATTGAACCTTCCACCTGCTTTCGTATACTGCTACCGCAAACCACTCTCCTCTTCGCAGCATCAGATACAGCAGAAGCTGTCAGGTTTATAAAAACCCTATAGATAAAAAGATGTTAAATTATTTTACTATGAAAAAACGGCTGACATGTTGATGTCAGCCGTTTTTTATCGGAAAGCGTGAAATTACGCGTTCAGTTTTTCTTTTGCAGTAGTAGCAAGTGCTGCGAAAGCTGCTTTATCGTTTACAGCCATGTCAGCAAGCATTTTGCGGTTTACTTCAATACCAGCTTCTTTCAGACCGAACATGAAACGGCTGTAAGAAAGGCCATTGATACGAGCTGCTGCGTTAATACGAGTGATCCACAGTTTGCGGAAATCACGTTTTACCTGACGACGGTCACGGTATGCGTACAGCAGGGATTTCATAACTTGTGCGTTAGCAGATTTAAACAGACGGTGTTTAGAACCGAAATAACCTTTAGCAAGCTTTAATACTTTTTTGCGACGATTACGCGCAACATTTCCACCTTTAACTCTTGGCATTGATGTTCTCCTCCTAAATCAATTCGATCAACTTATCCGAAAAAATTATTACAAATACGTCAGCATAGATGCAATGCGTTTTTGGTCGCCGCTAGAAACAACTGCGCCTTTACGCAGGTTACGTTTGCGCTTCGGAGATTTTTTCTCCAAGATATGGCTTGTGTAAGCATGGGAGCGCTTCAGTTTGCCGCTTCCAGTTTTTTTGAAACGCTTTGCAGCGCCACGGTGAGTTTTCATTTTAGGCATCGTACAAATCCTCCAATCAGAAATTACTTGTCTGTTTTCGGGGCGAGAATCATAATCATGCTACGCCCTTCAATTTTCGGCTTACGTTCGACCGTACACAGATGCTCCACTTCTTTAGCGAGCTTCTCCATTACCTGCTGACCAATCTCAGCGTGTGTAATAGCACGTCCACGGAAACGAATCGTCAGCTTCACTTTATTTCCATTTTCAAGAAACTTCACAGCATTGCGCAGCTTCGTTTGGAAATCATGTTCTTCAATGGTTGGAGAAAGACGTACTTCTTTAATCTCCACCACTTTCTGGTTTTTACGAGCTTCTTTTTCCTTCTTCTGCTGTTCATACCGGAACTTACCGTAATCCATGATCCGGCATACTGGCGGCTTTGCGGTAGGCGCTATGTTCACCAGATCGAGTTCTTTTTCTTGCGCCAAGCGAAGCGCTTCACGTAACGGTACAATCCCTGCCTGCTGGCCTTCCGAATCAATCAAACGAACCTCACGAGCACGGATTTCCTCGTTGACTAAATGCTCCTTGCTAATAACCTGCCACCTCCAAAGGAATTTGGACCAAAGCAAAAAATGCGGACGCACTGCGCCCGCATGTATCAGTTATCCCATAATTATCAAACGATTATGGAAGTATCAGATACCTGCTGACAGCTCATCATGCGTCACGCAGGTGAGAAGCGGGTGCTCCTGCTTTGGATTCCGTTATTCATTACACTTTTCACAGTATAGCGTATGAAATATGCTACGTCAAGATTTGCCTCAAAAATATTTTAGTGTGGTATAGACTGTGTCAACTCACAGTCTTCCACAAAAGAAGTCCCTGGAATTTGTTTGGCTGCTTTTTTAACTTTGGCGGCCATCTCCGCCACTTGATTCGGCGTACAATACGCTCCTGGCTCACAGCGAACAGCCGCAAGTGAGATCGATAGCGCGGGCTTCTCTCCCTCCCCACGCTGTTCAAACTCTACAAAATATGAATCGAAGTACTCTAAAACATATGCGACGATTCCTTCTATCTCAGAACACGGACCTACTAGAATGAAATCATCCCCGCCAATATGACCGAGAAAGCTTCCCTTGCTCCCCGTCACCCGGATCGCAGTCGCCATCATTTGTGCAGTGCGACGAATAATCTCATCCCCTGTCTCAAAACCGTACTGGTCATTAAACCACTTGAATTTATCCAGGTCACAGTACAGCACCATAAATGGCTGCTCCTGGCTAAGTCGGGATGATATTTCTCTTTCAATCCGAAGATTACCAGGAAGACCCGTTAGCGGATTGGACACCGCCGCAATCTCTAACCGAGCTTTAGCTAGTCTATCCAGCAGACTTTGGACCGATACGACTCCAATATAATTCTCCTTCTCGGTTACAATGATGACGTCATATAGGTGGAACGACTCCCGTTCCATCGACAGCTTGGCTACCTTCTCAATATTTTTCCGGCTATCTACGATCAGCGGGCTGTTGTTCATAATTTGCGCAACCGATTTCTCATAGTACAGTGACACAGCATATTGGCCCCCTAGAATTCTGTACAACTGAAAACGCATAATCAATCCTTTTGGCTTCTGACCATCTAACACGACAATGCTGTCGATCCTCGTATTCCGCTCTAAAATATGATGCACATCTCGCACGAGGGTCTCCTGGCTCACACAAATCGTATTCATCACAATATCCCCGACCCGATTCGTTGATTCCTCCAGTACAATCGGTTGACGCTCCTGTTCAAGCTCCCGAATCTTATTAATGGCTTCATCTGTAGTCGGAGCAAATTCTCGTCTCGGACGTCCCAGCCAGTATCCCTGTCCATAGTCAACACCGAGCGTAATAAGTGTCTCCAACTCTTTTTCCGTCTCGATTCCTTCGCCAATAATCCGGCATTTAACTTTATTAGCAAACTGGACAAACGTCTCAACAAGCGCCTGTTTAACCGGGTCACTGTCAATATTGCGAATAAGCGCCATATCAAGCTTAATATAATCCGGATAAATCTCCGCAATCGCTTCGAGACTCGAATACCCTGCCCCTGCATCATCTACCGCAATCAAGTACCCCTTCTTGCGGTATTCCTGAATTACTGTACGAAATGCTTCGAAATTCTTGATTGCATGCCGTTCCGTAATTTCAAATACGATATTATGTGGATTCATCTGATATTCTTCCATCAGCTTGAATACATGACCTCGTAGCAAAAATGGATCATCTATGCTTCTCGCATCAAGGTTAATAAACAACTTGGCAGATGGATGCATCTCCTGCAGCCGCTCAATCGCTTTGCGTCGACACATCGATTCCAATTGAAAACTGCGTCCTGTCTGTTCCGCAAACGAAAACAACGGCTCTGGTGAATAAAAAGGCGAGCCTTCTGGACCACGCACAAGTGATTCCCACCCAAGCGGCACCCCTGTTTTTAGTGACACAATCGGCTGTAGTACCGTATGAATGTCTTCCTTCTCCATGATTGTGCGAAACTGCTGCATATGTTTAAACTCATTAGACATCAATTCATACTTTGCCATCTGGCTAGCAAATTTGACAGAGGAATACATTTCCTTGGACAGTTCAGCTCCAGAGACATTTGCATATCCGATATGTACAGAAACTTCACTCATGTGTGAATAAGTAAGTTGACGATTCAGTTCGCTTTCTACTTCCTGCTTTAAATCTACACACAGACCGTGTAAAAATATATCACTCACTTCGTTTTTAGCGGAGATGTAAACAGCATAGTCGTCTCCCCATAGCTTTTGAACGGCAATCAGCCGCACAGGCGGTTCCATAACCTGGCGGCAAGCTTCGAGCAGCGCATGGTCCATCTGCTGTAGAACCCGACTCGTAACCAGCTGACCAAATTTGGCTTCAATCTCCGATAATTTAATGATATCGAGATACAAAAGCACAACATGGCGTGACTGTGCCAGTTCGGCTTCCAATAATTTTTTGACCTGCATCCGCTGGTCTGTATAAACAAATGGATTTGCTTTTTTACGCAATCGCTTTAAAAAAGACAACACCGCTCTCCCCCCTTTTCCCCTCCATTATGCCAACGAATTTTTAAGACCGTGTAAATCCTACGTAAATAATATGAAAATATACCTACTACATTTCGATTATTTTCCCTCTTAATCAAAGTCACCTCAACCAATGCAAAAAAGCATCCTTAATGCAATATTACATTTTATGTTGTAGTTCATTTTTTACTATCTTTATGTTGTTTTTTCCACATTAATACAATGCAAAACAGCATTATAAATCTCGAAATTCCTTCCTCTATCATTTGGCACACCATTTGCTTACAATAATAAACTTATATGCCTGAAAAGAAAGGAGTACATTATGAAAAAATGGCTGCAATTATCCGTAAAAAAGAGACTGAACATTTCGTTTTTACTCTTGCTTCTCATTCCCAGCCTGGCCATCGGCTTTCTTTCATATCAAACTGCCCGACAGAAGGTACAGGATCAAGTGCTCGATCAAGCAAAAGGAAATACCTATCTTTTAGACCAGCTCATCACACGACTAATTGAACCCGAGTTACAAAATGTCTCCCTGCTGGCCGAAAATGTAAACGCTACTATGTATGCAGGACGACAAAGTCCACAGGTTATGGAACGGATTCATCAATTCCAACGTCTCCATCCTGAAATTGCCTCGGCATATGTCGGCACAGAAGCAGGGTTTCTTATTATGGACGGTTCTGAAAAGCTGGAAGCGAATTATGATGTACGCACACGCCCCTGGTACCAGCAAGGGCGCCAGAGTGACACGAAACCAATCATTACCGATCCATATGTCGATAAAGTAACCGGCCAAACCGTTGTGAGCCTGCTTAAGAAAACGAAAGACGGTTCCGGTGTCGTAGGAATTGACTTTAACCTCTCCAAGCTTGCCGAAATGACGAGTTCCATTAAAATTGGCAAACAAGGGTACGTTTTTATCGTAGATCAACAGAAAAAAATTCTCGTTCACCCATCCATCAAGAACGGGGTGGATGCACCAAAAGAAATCGTAGCACAGCTGTTCAGTAAATCCTCTGGCAGTTATGAAACAAAAAACGACACCGAAACAACCCGAACATTTTTCGTTACAAATGAGTTAACTGGCTGGAAGTTGGGCGGCACAATTAATATGGCAGAAGTACAAGCAGAAGCGAATCCAATTTTTACAACGACTGTAGTGGTCATTACCGCAGCACTTCTACTCGGTGGATTGCTTGTATACGTCGTAATCTCTTCAATTACCCGTCCACTGCGTCTACTCGACCATGCTTCAGAGGCGATTAGCACTGGGGATTTAACAGAGCGAATTCCGATTACATCCAATGATGAACTGGGGCAGCTAGGCCGCCGCTTTAACCAGATGGGAGAATCATTGCAGCATGTGCTGCATGACGTAAGAGAAAAAGCCGAGCATCTTGCGGCAGCTTCTGAAGAGTTGATGCAAGGCGCAAAAGAAACAAGTCATGCGGTTGAGCATGTCTCGACTACAATTCAAGAAATTGCCGTCGGCTCCGAACAGCAGGTGCAAAGCGTAGAAGATACATCAAACACCATCATTCGTATGTCAGGATCGATGCAGCAAATCGCTGAACATGCACAGCAAACTTCTGCTTCTGTTGCCGAAACATCCGATGTTGCAGCAAATGGCACCGAAGCGATTCAACTAGCGATTCGACAGATGGACTTGATTCATACCAAAATAACACGTCTTTCTGATACAATTAGCAGCCTGGAAGAACGCTCGCAAGAGATTGAGAACTTCGTCGAGATCATTACCGGAATTGCAGCACAGACGAATCTTCTGTCTTTGAATGCTGCCATCGAAGCAGCACGTGCAGGTGAACAAGGACGCGGCTTCGCCGTTGTGGCTGATGAAGTCCGCCAGTTAGCTGAGCAATCTTCACAGTCAGCAAGCCGCATTACGTCGCTAATTCAGACGATTCAGAATGAGACAAAAGCGGCTGTTGATTTTATGGAAGATGGAGTTCAGGAAGTGAAGAAAGGAATTGATGCGGTGTATGTCGCCGGACAGTCATTCCAGTCCATCCGGGAATCGATTGAACATGCAGCTGAACAAGTGTATGAAGTTTCTTCTTCTGCTCAGGAGATGTCGGCTGGAGCCGAAACAGTAGCCCGATCGATTCAGGTTATCTCTGAAATTGCAGAGCGTTCGGCTTCAGGTATGGAGACGGCTTCTGCAAGCACAGAAGAACAGCTCGCTTCGATGGAGGAGATATCCGCTTCTGCTGATGCCCTTGCTCATATGGCAGAAGATCTGGAAGAAGTGATTCGCCGTTTTAAGGTGTAACCTCTTTATTTCTTGATGGAGGTTTTCTCCGAAGTGTGGTGGAGGAGCCGGGATCGGGCGGGGCCTCGTCACTTCGGTACGCTTACGAAGAAGTTAAGACTGTCCGCTTCAGGTGCCAGACGAACTCGCCCACAAAAGAGATCCACGATGGATTTGCGGCGAAGCATTGTGGGCAAAGGCACGTTCGCCTGGCCCCTTCCGCTGGGAGGTCGCGTACAGGCGTTCCGTTGCCCCGCCCGATCCCGCTCCTAGCACGCTTTGGATGAAAATCATCAAGCAATATCAAGAAGCTGAGTTTTTGCTATGCAGGTAAACAATAAGGAAGGTCTTACGAAAAGCCAGTAGCTACCCGAGCAAATCCATTCTGACGGCGAGAATTTTTTGTAAATCGAAACGTTGTCGATACTACAAAAAGCTATCCTTTCGCCATGTTCTGAAGTTTAAGGAAGCCTCTACCTTGTATCTAATCCCCTAACACGATCTTCTCTAGTTGTTCCCTGTTATAAATCATGATTTTCTTTTTTTCAATATGAATAAGCTTCCCGTTTTGCAGCTCCAGCAAAATTTTTGTAACCGTTTCTCGCACCGTTCCGGTCATATCAGCTATTTGCTGGTGCGTTAATTTGAGATTGATTAAAACCCCACCTTTGTGCTGAATGCCATGCTGATCGGCTAAGCGCAGGATCATTCTGATCACTCTTGTACGGGCATCAAGTATCGTTAAGCTTGTGATCAACTCATTCGCTTTACGCAATCGATCAAGCGTCGTTTTTAACATCTTCATGGAAATATTCGGATTTCGATTTAGCAGTGACATAAGGTCCTGTCGCTTAAGGGCGTACAAAATCGACTTCTCCATCGTTTTTGCACTGGCAGACCGAACTTGTTCGTTTTCTAATACCGCCATCTCCCCAAAAAAATCACCATCCCCAAAAATCGCCAGGATAATCTCTCTTGCTTCATCGATGCGATAAATGTTGATCACGCCTGATTTAATAATATAAAGCTCGTCGCCTCCTTCCCCTTCTAAAAATACATTTCTTCCTTTTTCATACGTGCGGGTTATAAACATGGAAGAAATCTCACGTAAGTCCGCTTCCTCTAAGTCCTCAAAAAAAGGAAAATGACGAAGAAAATTCCAATCTATCACAATGAACATCCCCCATTTGTTCATGCTTTTCCGTTAATAGAAAACACACAAGATCATAATAAAAAATACCCCTTACTACATACAGTGACTTACTCCAATTAAGGACCATTGTATGTGTTAAAGGGTATAAAAGCTAGCACTTACGTACAATATACTTGTTTTGTAGTACAAGTACGTATGTACACGATCACTTCTATCAGTTTTCTTTTTTACTCATATCAAGATTATATTTTTTTGCCATACCCTGCAGTTCAGAGTTAGCCTGTTTGTTTAATTCTTGTGCTTCTTTAAGTAAGTCATCCGCAGCAACTACTTTTGCCATGTCCTCTGCCTCTAAAGCAGTAATGATATCAGTAACACCTGCCACGTTCTTATCAGCCATCTTCATTCTTATTTCATGTACTGCGCTTAGTTCCTTGTCAGGTGTGATCGCTTTGAGCTTTTCTTGTAATTCTTTAGCTTTCGGTAAAAGTTCCGTCTTTATTTTTTCGGCCTTCTGTGCATCTGTTAGCTTCTCATATGCAGGGTCGTTAAGAGCGTGGATCTGTTTTATAAACTCCGCATTTGCTTCCTGAGCAGGCTGCATCGCTTCAAGATACTTAACTAACGCCTCTTTTCCTGCATCCTCTTTTGGTTGGGCTGCTTGTTGTTGCGTATTTGTTTGTGGTGCGGTTGCATTTGCTGGTGTTTCACTCTTGCTTCCGCATCCATATAAAGAAATCGACAACACTGCTAACCCTGCAAGCAATACTTCTTTCTTCATAATAAACTCCCCTTCTCTTTTTGGATATATGAAGTAAATTACTCCTATATCGTACTTGTTCAGCTTATGGATGAAATGGATAAGTCATGAACATCGTATATTTATGAGAAGATATAAGGACTTATGAATGTTTTTGTTCCTGCTGGTTACTAGTTACTAAATCAAGGTTGACCCACAACTTGTTCCAATTTCCCCTCATTCCGTTCGCCTTCTGCGTTTTGCTCAGGCACGATGAGAAATCGCTCTCCTTTTTCGTTCTCTTCTATTTTAAGGTTGAGACCTTGTGATAAGTTCAGCTCTGCCAACTCCTTAACGACTTCGTTCAAATTTGTCAGAGACAATGTTCGAAACTGTGTGATCGTTGGATTCATTCCGGATATTCCTCCCTTCACAGCCAGTATACATCGCTTCTGTTTGGAGGAATTGTGATTGAAATTACATTTCTGAACATTTCTCTTTTCTGTGAAGATCTAGATAAAAGCATTTAGAAAAGCAGCAATGAAATAGACATAAGAAAGATCAGTGAAAAAAGAAAAGGTGATTGTCCTTTCCCACCCCTCAATCATTTTTTCTTTGACTATATAAATTATTATATTCATTATAAAGAGAGAGGTTTTATGTTCTTTAAGTAACCTCAAGAGGATTTAAACTTGGACGCACATTTAGGGATTATAGGTAAGTAATCTTGTGCAATTTGAAATCCTTAGTTGAGACTAATCGGTTGTCGCCAGTAAAATGGAAACACAGGTGTGCGTAAATGCCTAAATGCAATTACACCAATAATAGGGAAATAATTAGAGATAAAAGAAAAACTATGCGGTTTCTCTTCATGATCAAATTCATGAAGAATCTGCACTTTGTACTCTTCAAAGCTTTTTGGAAGCTGAATCGATGTAAGCATTGAACCTGATACGTACAATGCATTTTTCAAATATAAATATTCCTCAGTTACATCGTCTGGGAACCATATCTGTAGGTCAACTTCGCCAAAAAACTCGAGAATTTCTTCTCTGGCCCACTCGTAAAGTCCCCGTGAATCAAGCACAACAGACCACTCTAATAACATAGGAAGTAACGTAGACGTCTCTAATTTAATCTCTTCATTCTTCAATTCCATATCAATAAGATCATCATAGGAATCACTTAAAAGCGGAAACCTATTTCGTAGTCGATATCCCCGAACAATGTAGAGAAGTAATTTATCTATCCATTTCAACATCACATTATGCTTTCTTGTTCTATAAAGTAATAATAATGCTATGGTGATATCATTAATATGCGAGTCAAATACAGGAACATTGCTTGATTTATTATTCGTAATGAGGCCTTCTAGAGCGTTAGCTGCAATACAGGCTTCTTTAATCAGATGAAGGTTTTCCTTTTCTAAATCTATACTGTCATTAGCAAATACATAATCCAAACCAATACTAGCAATGATACCTATTTGTTCAAATGTACGAAGCGGATACTCAATCTCTTCTGAAGCATACCCAGACAGTCCATCTCGAACCATACAATGCGACATAATTTTCTGTAGATACTTTTTATTTATTTTCATTCGGGTTGCGTTGATTTTGTAAAACTCAGTAAAGATATTTCCATCATCAAAATGCTCTTTCTGCTTTATCCAATCCCATAGTCGAAGAATTAACCTCTCACCAGCATGAAATGCATGTTTTAAGTTGTTACACTCATTTGTCCAATGAAAAATAAGATTTAAGCAAAGGTGCAGGCAACGAAGTGCTTTAATTTTCTTTTTTTCATTTTTTAAAGCGTCATCAAATAACACTTCATCAATAAGTTCGTAAAAATGTGACAAATCATACTCTACAAGGTCAAGAAAAGCAAGTGTCTTGCGCATATGCTTCTGAACTGAAGAAGGGAATAAGAACTCGTCTAGAAGATACTTTTGAACCAAAGAAGATAAATTATCCCCACCCCAAAAATCAAGCTCTATCTGACCAAGCACACTTTTTTCATTAATATAATTTGTCCAATTTACCAATACATCTTGCTTCATATCTCCGTTTGTACAAAGAATGATTTTTTTTGGTAAGGAACATTGAGTCTTATCTAACATAATACGTAGGTATACATCAAAGATTTCATTAAGTGTTTGACGAACAGACTGTGGACCAGAATCCCAAGAATTACGGTCAATGTCCTTCTGCTTGATTACAAAAAGGAACAACTTCTCTATACTGTCATCAGGATCTATTCCAATAGCGGCTAAATCAACACCATACTGACGAACTCCTCGTTGAGGCTTACTAGTTGGTTGAATATCCATGGATAGGAGGAGATCAGGTATTAAAGCATCTAGCTCCTCTGATTCCCTTAACATAGATAAATACTCACGAATAATCAACCGCATTTTATACATCCTCCCGTTTGTAAATACGCCATGCAAACCGATTCATGGCATGTCCTGTAGGATCTAAAAATTCGCCCCTTGGAAACTCCATACTAACTGAATGGGTCGCAAGAAGTGATTTGTCTGTATATTTGCCATCATATTTAGAAAATGAAGCTTTTCCGCCCTTAAGTACTACCCTACGGAAAAGCTGTGACAAAAGTGACTTCTGGCTAGCATTTTCATGAATTTGTCTTCCCATTTGTTTCATCTTCATTTTTTCAAACTTATCAGCACGCGTTTCTGGAGGCATAAATTCCTTGAGTTGCTGTAAGTTTGTAAGAGCTTTGTGATATGAATCTAAGTCCTTAAGTATTTCCATTGCCACCTTTTGCTCATTACTAGTTCCATTGCACATTTTTTCAGTTAGAAGTTTTCGTGAAGCCCCTGGATAGTTATATGCAATATATTCTGTAAATGCACTATGAACTAAGTTATTTACTTTTTCGTCCTCAGGAGTTCTTTGCAGAATCGAGAAAGTCATATGGCATAAATTCTGATTATCAAATACAAATCCAAGAATTTTCATTAATACATATTTTATATCTTTGATCGACAACTGATCGAGCACTCCTTTGTTTAGAGTGAATATAATTTGATGAACAGAAAATTTATTAACTAATTCCTGTATTTGAAAATGGAAATTAGGGGTGTTTGAGTTAAGCCAAGTGGTCAGATAAAACTCTAGCATTCCTTTCTGTCCATTCAGTATTTGATGGAACAAGGAATCAAAAATTTCTGCAACTGATTGTTTCTTTTTGGGTGGAAGATGTTGCTCAATCCATGCCTCTAAAAATTGAAATACCTTGTCTGGACTGGTTTTAACCAAATCACATAAAATAAAATCAAGAGAATCTATAATTGCTTTATATTCGTAATTAACAGAAGCTAGATCCATTAGTACATCAAAGTACCAATTGTCCCTTAACGAAGGATCATTATTAAATTGCAGGATGCGAGCGACCTCATATTGAATTTCGGGCACAAGTCGCTTCGATAGCTTAATAATAGTCTCTTTTACAGAGTGATGTTTTTCAAAAAGATTACCATATGCTCTAGTTAGAGTTGAGAGAATATCTATCCGCTCTTCCTTTTCTAAAAAATCCTTGTATTGTTCCAATACCTTTTCTAACAAATCATAAGTCTTATCGTCATAGTCTAAACGACTACAAGAAATTATACCCATATTTACCAATTGATAATGTTCCTTTTTCATTAGTTCATAGGCTTCCTCATAGATTTCTCGAATACCAGTTTTCTTTGCGATCCCACCTATCACAGGCTGTATAAAAAAAACTGCTTCAGAATCTGGGTTATCACTTAGCCTTTCAAACAATTGTTTACCAACAATTACTTGTTCATTAGAGAGTCTTTCGACTGCATTAAAAATAGTTCCTGCTGCCAAGTCTCCCTTAATATATTCTGAGGTTTTTTCCAAGAAAGGTATAAAAGTACTCATGCTAATATGAAAATAGGGCAACGCACCTTCAATAATATGAAGCGTTCCCCATAAGTTCTTCCCTGTCCCTAAATCTAGCAGCTTGCTAAATTGTTCACAAATACTTTTATTAAAATCATTATTTAATACTATTAATAACATAGAAGCTTGATATTTTAAGAAACTGAAGTGAATATATTCGCTATGTAACTCCTCAGCTTCTTCCCAAAACTGCTCCGCATCATCCCATAATGGTAGAAAGATTTTTTCTGCTAATGACCGAGTAAGAAAGTATAAAAATGAAACAAAATCAGTAAATGAAATTTCTTCAGAATATATAGTAAGGATTTTCATATCAACTAAGACGGTAAGGTCATCAAAGTTGGTCCCTTGGGGTAATGGAACCTTATCTGTCTTCCCCTCTCTCATAGCCTGTGCAATTGAATAAAGATGAGATACGCAGTCTGGATACTCCATAATGATACGTTTCCATAAAGATTGCTTCTCTTGATAATCAAATTCTAGCACTTTTTATTCTCCACTTCCTTCCTCCTACTTTTTATTCTGGAATAAACTGAATAAAGTTTCATTCAGTCAACTTTAATTGAACTTATACCCAGAATATTATTAATACGAAATTTGAAAGTCAAGTATTGTGAAAGCACCCAATCATATTCTGAAATATATCGAAGGAACCTTTTGTGGACAAGTTCACATGGCACCTAGAGCGGACAGATACACTTCTCTAAATAGCATAATCAAGTAACAAAGCGCCTCCTTCTCCGCTCCTCCACCTTAGTTTGAATGGCAGCATCCTACAAGCAAAGGAAAAGGCTGCTCCACTCGCCATAACATGACGTGTGGGACAGCCTCTCTTCATTATTATATTAGAATTTTTTTGTCGCAATCTCATCCAGAATAGCGTTAATTACATCATCCACTTTTTGCGAACCAAGATCCCCCTGGCCGTGGCGGCGGACAGCTAATTCGCCATTTTCCATTTCCTTGTCACCGATAACAAGCATGAATGGAATTTTGCGCAGCTGTGCTTCGCGGATCTTGTAGCCGATCTTCTCATTGCGCGTATCAAGCTCCACACGAATGCCCATTTTCGCCATTTTTTCTTTCACTTCTTCCGCATACTTCACATGCGGCTCAGCGATTGTCATGATGCGAGCTTGCACCGGAGCAATCCATGTTGGGAACGCCCCTGCGAAATGCTCAGTCAAAATGCCGATGAAGCGGTCAATCGAGCCATAGATGGCACGGTGGATAACAACCGGACGGTGCTTCTGATTGTCTTCGCCCACATACGTAAGGTCGAATTTCTCTGGCATCTGGAAATCAAGCTGGATCGTCGCGCACTGGTGGCTGCGCTTGATCGCATCTTTAATATGGAAGTCAATTTTTGGACCGTAGAAAGCGCCGTCGCCTTCATTGATAGTGTACGGCACGCCAAGTCCGTCTAGTACGTTCTGAAGGGAACGTTCCGCTGATTCCCACAGCTCGTCGCTTCCCATCGAATCTTCCGGACGAGTAGACAGCTCAATGCTGTATTGGAAGCCGAATACGCCATACATTTTGTCGATCAGCTCGATTACATTTTTGATCTCGGATTCAATCTGATCTGGGCGAACGAACAGGTGCGCATCATCCTGTGTAAACGTACGTACGCGGATCATGCCGTTCAATGCGCCAGAGAATTCGTGACGGTGTACTTGGCCGAATTCAGACATACGGATCGGCAGGTCACGATATGATTTGATCTGACCTTTGTAGATGAGCATATGGCCCGGGCAGTTCATCGGTTTCAAAGCGAACTTAGTGTTATCTACTTCTGTGAAGTACATATTCTCATGGTAGTGATCCCAGTGGCCGGATTGCTCCCACAGACGCTGATTCATCATGAGTGGTGTGCGAACTTCTTCGTAGTCACGCTCTTGATGCAAGCCGCGCTCATACGCTTCAAGCTCATTACGGATAACCATACCATTCGGCAGATAGAACGGCATACCTGGTGCTTCTTCGGAGAACATGAATAGGTCAAGCTCTTTACCAAGTTTGCGGTGATCGCGCTTGCGTGCTTCTTCCAGGAAGTGCAGGTACTCATCGAGGTCTGCTTTCTTCGCCCAGCAAGTACCATAAATACGCTGGAGCATCTGACGATCGGAATCTCCGCGCCAGTACGCACCTGCTACACTCATCAGCTTGAACGCTTTGATTTTTCCAGTAGATGGAACGTGCGGTCCACGACACAGGTCGAAAAAGTCGCCCTGATGATACATCGAAATCTCTTCGCCTTCTGGCAGTTCCGAGATAATTTCTGTTTTTAAATGGTCATTTAACTTTTCATAGATCGCAAGCGCTTCTTCGCGTGTGACAACCTTGCGCTCGATGGAGAGGTTTTCCTTCACGATCTTGTTCATTTCTTTTTCAATATCAGCAAGCATTTCCGGTGTGATCGTTACAGCTGTATCGATATCGTAGTAGAAACCATCTTGAATAACTGGACCAATCCCCAGACGAACATTCTCATCACCAATGATGCGCTTAATCGCCTGTGCCATTAAGTGCGCACAGCTATGGCGCAGTACTTCGAGTGCATCTTCGCTGTCTTCTGTGATGATTTCCACAGCTGCATCATGTGGAATCACTGCTTTTAAATCAACCGTCTTGCCATCTATTTTACCGGCAATTGATTTTTTGCGCAGGCTTGGGCTGATCGAAGCCGCGACATCTTCAATAGTTGCACCGGCTTCGTACTCGCGCTTCGAGCCATCCGGCAGTGTAATTGTTAGAACTGACATGTTGTTTTCCCTCCAAATCATTCCAATAAAATAAAAAAACGCGCATCATCCCAATAGGGACGAGCGCGTTGTTCTCGTGGTACCACCCTGGTTCAGCACAGTCTGTTCCGCTTATACAAGCAGGTTGCACAGGCTATGCCCTCCATGAACAATAACGGATGTCTTCCGGTCGTTCTTACTAGCGACAGCGTTCCGAACGACAGCTAAAGGGGGTAATGCAAGTCTCGTGCTGGAAAGCTTGCAGCCGATGGCCTTCCTCTCTGAGAACCGGTTGACTTGAATCATGTCCTTTTCATTGCTTTTGCATATGAAGCTATTTTGATTATAGTAGTGCGGCTCCGGTAAGTCAAGTGTCCTCTACCATCGAAACGAGTGGATATTCACCTGATACGATTATCCTGCCTGCAAATAAGCGAGTTAACATCATAATGATCGGTGCTCGTGGTTGTTCGGTGTACACGAACAATGTCCCCGGCGCAAAAGCAGCTAGCGTACGTACAATGTCCGCTTCTTCCGATACGTATGGCAATTCTGTTTCTGCCGGAAAAGCCAACTTCAACGAAGGATCAAGTCGTTCCCACTCTTCATTGTAATACCTAAACGATGTCCCCCCTTCATGCACAACGCGAAGTAGCTCCGTACGAACTGTCTGACTGGCTAGAAATGCCCGTAGTCGCCTGACAACCATTTCATATTCTTCTTCCGCAAAATATTCTTCAATATACATATCAACCATCAAGCGAAGTTGACACAACTTCGCTTTCATCCGAAAGCGAAAAAAACCATCCAGATGGAGGTCTTGTTCCTGTTGAAAATAATCAAATACCATGCGCTCTACATCGGATGTTAATTCACTTGCTCGAGACGCAATCTGTCCCACTTCTCTTCCTGCTAGATGATACAGCACATACCCAAGCAGCCCGCCTTTTTCCTGCACACGTTCATAAGCAGGATGGCTGCATACAAGCCGCCCGATATATCGTTCTTCTTTCCATGCCAGATACGCTCCTACCGCGCGAGCAATCGCACACGGTAATCCCTCATATACCTGGACTGTACACGCCTCCATCTTGCTCTCAATCATAAAGCAACAAGCATGCGATTGTTCTTGTTCATACAGCCGAATCTGAAGCAGGGGACGAATTCTATTTAGTTCATCACGTAATACTTCGCGAAATGAATCCAGCAAGTCCCGATCTCGAAGCGGTACATATAATTTCATCACACGCACGATTTCACCTTCCTCCGGCCTTTTCTTTCATGTATATGAAAAAAAGCGTAAAATCTGATAAAATATTTCGAAAATAACTATTGATAACGCTTTCATAATCCCTTATAATAACAGTAACCCCCTTAAAACGGGTTGACACCTCCTGGAATTGAATTAATCTCTCCACTCCTACCTTTGGCTCGCTGCGTTGCAGCGGGCTACTTTTTTGTCTTTTTTACATTCGTTCTCAAAAAAACAAGCCGTCCCGTTCGCCATGTTCTGGCTTCTAAGACAGCCTGTTCTCGGTTACTACCTATGCATATGCCGAAGTCGGTTGTGCTTCCGACTGTTCCTCACCAAATACTTTTGCCTTTTGCATATCGAGCCAGACAACTTTGCCCGGTACAAGCTCATGGGTTAGCCGCGAATCTGCGGCAATATGCACCTCAAGCGGGACTTCTTTTTTCGTAACGACTTCTATCGTAATGAATGGTCCTGTTGTTTGTACTTTTTGGATAACCGCTGCTTCAGAAGCTGTTCCAGACGGACGAAGCTGAACATCAACTTCATGCGGCCGAATAAATCTTATCTGTGCAGCATGCTCATGCAAGTCTAAGCGATTCGTTTTGCCAATAAACTCACATACAAATGGCGTGGCCGGTTCATGATAAACCTCTGTCGGACTTCCAATCTGCTCGATTTGTCCCTTGTTCATGACTACCACACGATCCGCGATTTCCAGCGCTTCTTCCTGATCATGCGTCACAAATACTGTGGTAATTTTCAGTTCGTCATGCACCCGACGCACCCAGCGGCGAAGCTCATGGCGCACTTTAGCATCGAGTGCACCAAATGGTTCATCAAGCAGCAACAGATTTGGCTCAATGGCGAGTGCCCGTGCCAGTGCGACCCGTTGACGCTGACCACCTGACAGTTGGGATGGATAACGATCCCCTAGTCCTTCTAGTTGGATAAAATGCAGCAAATTCGCCACCCGTTCTTTAATCTCAGCGCGAGAGGGACGCTTGCGGCGCGGTTGTACGCTCAATCCGAACGCAATATTATCTGCAACCGTCATATGACGAAATAATGCGTAATTCTGAAACACAAACCCGATACGAAGTGCTTCCTTCCGCTCATGCTCTGCTAGATCGGCCTGAATGTGCCCGACATCTGCTGCCTCCAATCCACCAAGAATCCGCAGCAGTGTTGTTTTACCTGATCCGGAAGGTCCGAGCAGAGCAAGCATCTCTCCACTTTTAATCTCCAGTGTCACATCGCGCAATGCGGCAAATTTTCCATACATTTTATGAACATGTTCGATTTGAATCGTCATTTAGCTGTCCTCCATTCCACCAGACTTTTGACTGCTAGCGTAATAAGTGCTAGAAGTGTGAGCAAAGATGCAGCGGCAAATGCCGCCTGAAACGCGTATTCGTTATACAAAATTTCAACATGGAGCGGCAGTGTATTTGTCATGCCCCGAATATGACCTGACACGACCGATACCGCTCCAAACTCCCCCATCGCACGTGCCGTACATAAAATAATCCCGTATACAAGCCCCCACTTACTATTCGGCAGCGTTACTCGCCAAAAGATTTTCCAGCCACTCGCTCCGAGAGAGGCCGCCGCTTCTTCTTCCTCTGTCCCCTGTGCCTGCAAAAGCGGAATCAACTCTCGTGCGACGAATGGAAATGTAACAAAAATAGTCGCCAGTACAATCCCCGGTGCCGCGAATACAATCTGGATATCATGCGCCGCGAAAAACGACCCCCATAATCCATCTGATCCAAATAGCAGAACAAACAGCAGACCCGAGATAACAGGCGAGACTGCAAACGGAATATCAATGAGCGTAATCAAAATGCTTTTGCCTGGAAACGTAAATTTCGCAATCGCCCAGGAAGCAATCAGCCCGAATATAACATTAAGCGGTACGGCAATCCCGGCTGTGATAAGCGTCAGCTTAATCGCGGCCAGCGCATCAGTCTCAGTTAATGCTGCTGCGTACAAAGCCCATCCTTCCGAAAGTGCTTCCGTAAATACAACGAGCAGCGGCAGAACAAGAAACAGCGCCACAAACAAAAGTGCGGCGGCAATAAGGCCCCACTGAATGAGCGTAGAAGTACTTCGCTTTTGTTCAGGCTCAATGCGTACCCAGGCAGAAGCTACCGCTGTATGATTCGATTCCATAATTCTCACCTCTACCGCGCCATCCGATATCGGGATAGGCGCCATTGAATGACATTAACGGCTAGCAGAATACAAAAGGACGCCACCAGAAGTACCGCCGCCAGTGCTGTTGCGCCTGCATAATCAAATTGTTCCAGTTTGCTCATAATGAGCAGCGGCGTAATCTCCGTCTTCATCGGCATATTGCCAGAGATGAACACGACTGAACCGTACTCCCCAAGTGCCCGGGCAAATGCAAGTGCAACCCCTGTCAAAAGCGCCGGTACAATCTGCGGTGCAATCACCCGATGAAAAATCTGCCAGCTGGTCGCACCAAGTGAAGCGGCGGCTTCTTCTACATGAATCTCCACCTCTTCTAAAACAGGCTGAACCGTCCGCACAACAAACGGCAGACCAATAAACGTAAGGGCTACAATAATACCAAGCGGTGTAAATGCAACTTTTATTCCGAGCTTCTCCAACCCGTGCCCAATCCAGCCGTTTCCTGCATACAGCGTCGTCAAAGCAATCCCGGCTACTGCGGTCGGCAATGCAAAAGGCAAATCAACAAGCGCATCAATCAGCTTGCGGCCGGGAAAACGGTAGCGCACTAGCACCCAGGCTAGCAGCAGACCAAACCCGGCGTTCAGACACGCCGCGATCAGCGACGTGCCAAAACTAACCCGATACGAAGCCAGTACACGCTCATCGGTTATGATCTTCCAGAAGTCAGACCATTTCAACGAAGCGGCTTTGTAAAACAACAGGGAAAGCGGCAAGACAACAATGAGACTTACATACAACAGCGTGCATCCAAGTGTCAGAGAGAAGCCGGGAATCACGCTATACTTTTTCATCCTTTCTCCTCCTGACTAGTGCGGTTTATAGATCTGATCAAATAAGGCTCCATCGCTAAAATGTTTCGCCTGTGCTTTCTTCCACCCACCAGCAATCTCATCAATCGTAAACATCTTAATAGCCGGGAACTGCTGACGATATTTCTCAGCTACTGTTTTATCCTGCGGACGGTAGTAGTTTCGTGCTTCGATTTCCTGACCTTTTGGTGAATACAAATATTCCAAATATGCTTTTGAAATTTCCTGTGTGCCATGCTTATCAGCTACTTTGTCTACAATCGCTACTGGTGGCTCTGCGAGAATACTAACGGACGGATATACAATCTCAAAGTTTCCTTTGCCGAGTTTGTTAACAGCAAGCAGAGCATCATTCTCCCATGTAAGCAGTACATCCCCGATTCCCCGCTCGACAAACGTTGTCGTCGCACCACGTGCACCGGAATCAAGCACCGGAACGTTCTTGAATAATTGCGCCAAAAATTCTTTCGCTTTTGCCTCATCGTTATTATTTTTCTTGAGCGCATAGCCCCAGGCCGCCAGGTAGTTCCAGCGTGCACCCCCTGATGTTTTTGGGTTTGGTGTAATAACGCTAATGCCCGGTTTCACCACATCGTTCCAGTCCTTAATCTGCTTCGGATTTCCTTTGCGGACGAGAAAGACGATCGTCGATGTACTTGGTGCACTGTTATGGGCGAATTCTTTCTGCCAGCCCGGCTTGATCAGTCCTTTTGCCTCCAGCGCATCAATATCATAGCCAAGCGCAAGTGTCACAACATCAGCTTCCAGCCCGTCTATTACGGAACGTGCCTGTTTACCTGAGCCACCGTGTGATTGTTTAATGGTCACATCCTGCCCCGTTTTCTGCTTCCAGTAAGCTGCAAATTCTTTGTTATAATCCTGATACAGCTCACGTGTCGGATCATATGAAACATTCAGCAACTGTACCGCCTTTGGCTGAACCGTCTTCGTTTGCGCCGTTTCTTTTGATTCACCGGCTGACGAGCATCCTGCCACGCCTAATGCGAGACTGCTCGCCAGTAGAACATGTACCCATTTGTGTGATTTTTTCATTGTGTTATCCCCCTTGTATTTTTCTAAAAAAAGAGGCCCCTAAAAAACCGACAGTTCATAACAAACTGCGGAATTTTAAGGGCCTCCGGTGATCCGGTCAGCACCTGACACGTTATCGAGCTTTCTTTTCTGTCGCAAATCTTTTTTTCTCTGTGCGGTCAATCTGTACAACCTGGCCATCGTGAACGATAATCTCCAGCGAACCGTATTCCAGATCTTTCAACGCATCCAGAATTTTTTCCACCTTGCAGGCAGGCTTCTGCCGCTCCTTCTCTCCCACTCTTCCTTCCCCCTTTTTTCGAATTTCCAAGTTATGAATGCTTCTGGTGTACACATCCGCCTGCTGCAAATACTTCATAAGCACACCCCCTGATAAGATAAAAAGCGACCCCTTATCGAAATAAGAGGTCGCCCGCAATAAACAAATATCGGTTCTCCCTCTTATCTATCGGATTGTGCATCCGCTGGAATTAGCACCTTTTGAATCATCAATGGTTGCCGAGGCTTCATCGGGCCAGTCCCTCCGCCTCTCTGGATAAGAGTCTTACTAGATATACAATTTTTTATTAGTCTTATCATAATACCTATTAATCAAAGTAGTCAACTGTGTTTTCTGAATTTTTTCTACATGGTCGATCGTTTACGGTTTTCTAGCTGTTTAGCAAAACAGAATCGCACAATTTTATCTCTATGTCCTTCAGCAATTTGTGTGAAGCGCAGCGGGACTTTCAGTAGACCGTTATCTTGCGGTATCGGTTGGCGTACAAGTTCGACTTTAGCTGCAATATCTTGATCCGGGAGATGAATAGTAACCGAAAATGCCTCTTCTGGAAATGTAATCTCAGGCTTGCATAACAGCAAAAGTCCACCTCCACTAATGTCAACCGACCTAGCAGAGTGCTTCGTATTTTCAATCATAAAATCTACGTTTAGCATGACAGGTACACGCAAATAGTTTCGACGTTGGATTTTACGAATATCTTTCAATTCAGGCTTTCGAAGCAATAGTAGTGGAATGTTATCTTTTGTACGGCGTACAACTTCAGACGAAAACTCATACTGATTCCCATCCTGATTCATGTAGCTTACGTACACAGCCTGCCTGTCTAACAGTATAGCCGTGCGTCCGGTCTGCTCATCAATCGGATACGTAATCATAATCATGTCATTCGACAAATCTGCTACCGTTGTTTTGTACTGTTTGGCTTCTTCCTTCTCCTCAAAAGAAGTCAGCCGTATGTGCTGGTTGACTGATGGAAACACGATTCTCGCCCCTCTTTCTACCCTATTTTCCCTTTATTACGTCTTAAAATAATATGTAAAGATAATGAAAAAGTAATACCATTACCCATTATAAACCAAATAGACTGTAGAAAAAATAATTATAAAATAAAAAATAGTTACTTTCACACTGTTTTTATATGAAATTTGAAATAGTAAATTTTAGAAAAAAGATAAAAAGACCTATAAATTACCTATAACACCATAAGCAAAAACGCCTATTTATAACATTCACATCCAAAGTGAAGTATAAATAAGCGCAGCATAACTACACGCAAAATACAGAGTGAATACATGATTTTGTGTAGTGTATATCTAATCCCCAATTAATTCTGCATCACAAAGTCAGCTTCCATGCTCTCGCCTTCTTTGAAGACACGCAACGTCTTATAATGCGTATTGCGCTGCGCTGGAATTTTACCTGCTTCACGGATCAGTTCGAGAATATGATTCGTGTTGACTTTATAAGTGCATGCCGCTGCCGATACAACGTTCTCCTCCATCATCGTCGAACCGAAGTCATTACAGCCGTATGACAGTGATTTCTTGCCGATTTCTGGTCCCATGGTTACCCAGGATGATTGGAAATTTGGGATATTATCGATCATTAGGCGAGAGATCGCCACATTCTTCAAGTACTGCTCCGGCGTCTGCTTCTCTGCCTTCATGTTCGTATTATCCGGCTGGAATGTCCAGGAGATAAACGCCAGGAAGCCAGGACCTACCTCTTTCATCTCATCCTGCGCTTCGCGAATGCGCATCAGATGCAGCACCCGCTCTTCCATCGATTCACCGAATCCAATCACCATTGTTGCAGTTGTAGACATCCCAACGCGGTTAGCGATCTTCATCGTATCAATCCACTGCTGCCACGGGCCTTTCAAGCGGCTGATTTTTTGGCGTGTACGGTCATCAAGAATTTCCGCACCGGCACCTGGCAAAGAGTCCAGTCCCGCCGCATGCAATTCACGCAGCACTTGCTCTACCGGAAGCTTGGACACTTCCGCAATTTTGAGCACTTCTGCTACTGACAGCGAATGCATATGAATCGTCGAAAATCGCTTCTTAATGCCGCGCAGTAGATCGGTATAATACTCAAGCGGCAGATCCGGATTTGTACCACCCTGCATCAAAATTTCTGTTCCCTGCACATCGAGTGTTTCCTGGATTTTCTGGAACACGTCCTCATCTGGTAACACATACGCCTCTTTTGAACCCGGTGCACGGTAAAAGGCACAGAATCGGCAGTACGTATCACAAACGTTTGTATAGTTAATATTCCGGCCAATCACAAATGTCGTAATCGGTTCCGGATGCCATTTCAGCATGATTTGGTTAGCATAATGCCCCATTTTTTCGATTTCATCGCTTTCATACAGACGAAGTCCGTCTTCTAAGCCAAGACGCTCACCTGCAAGCGCACGTTCTAGTATGCGGTCAATTGACACACTGCATCCCTCCAAGCACGGTGTAAACACTTCTTTCATGGTAACATAAAGCCCCCTGCTTGCCTATACATACACGCAGGGGGCCTTTGCTTATCTATTCAGCGAATCCAATTTCTTCATACACTTCCGGCTGCCAGTGAATGACACAGCGTTCTAACGGAAGATTGATTTCTCGCATCCCATTCGGACGTCCGTTAAAATAAATAATCTCGGATAGCACGACCCGGCTGTCCTTAATCTGTACTTCCCCTTTTAACTGTTGCATCTTGCCATCCATCCCGTAAAAATGAACTTCTCCCGTTCCCAGTGTCTTCATTCGTTCCTCCCCTGCCGTTTGTGCGGACTTATGAATCTAAGACTTATCAACCATACTATAATGACTATTATACCAGATAAAATGGGAGTTTTTTCAATACTATTTTTTATCAATTTTTCTTTTCGATTCTACTTAGGCGGCGATTTCGTCCATCCACCCGGTATGCATCTGTATAATATCGAATACGTTCCATGATTCGCATCGCTTTTAGCTGCTCGACCCCCGCTTTCTGGGAGTAGGCTAGATGTTCTTCCAGCTGATCGAGCGTATAGTTCGAGGTATACAACACCGGGAGATTCTCACTCACTCGATACTGGAGAATCGCACCAAGTATTTCATCACGTGCCCATGGCGAAAGCGTTTCGGCCCCGATGTCATCAAGAATGAGCACCGGTACCTCCTTAAGCACCTGGATTTTTTCTGCGACAGTATTATCCTGAAGAGCATCTTTGATCTCTCGGAAAAAATCTGGCGTATATACCATTAACGATGCCAGTCCGCGCTCCGCTAGCTTTCGAGCCGCTGCGGCCATCATGTAGCTTTTACCCACGCCGAATGGACCGTAAAAATAGAGTCCCTTCGTTCCTTCTTTACCCGGTTGCACGCTCATACAGAAGGAAACGATCGCTTCAATGGCATCAACCCGCTGTAAGTCCCCCTCCAAATCGGCAAAAGATGCACCAAGTATTTCCCGTGGAATATGATGGGTGCGGATTAGCCGGGACCTCTCCTGCTGTTCCTGCTCGACGGTATACAGTTTGCACGGTGTATGACGCACTTCAAGGGAACGACCTGTCCAGTCAAGCATCGCTTGGTGTCCACGCAGCAAATTTGGACAGGCTGCAAATCCCGGACAACGCTGGCAAGAAGCCGCTTCTTCCACTGCCTGGCGTACCCGACTTAGTGAGCGAACGATGTGAACCGTCTCGATTTCTGGATGTTGCTTACGAATCGCCTGCACTTCTTCCGTCTCCATCGCCTCCTGCACCATGTCGTCAAATGATTGTCCACCCGATGTAGGAAAAGCGGATAACAATTTGTGCAACTCCCGCATCTACTTCTCCTCCTTCCCTTGATCTTTTGCTTGTTCCATTGCCTTTAACATCTCTGCAATCCGCTGTTTTTTGCGCTCATACTCAACCGGGTCATCGGCTGTTTCACTCCCAACAGGCGTACTCACTTCCTGCTTCTGACGCTCCAACTGTTCGCGAATATGTTCTGGCACATTATCCTTACGCACTTGATTGCGTTTCGTTGCGGCTTTCTCTCCCGCTGATTTTCGCGTACTGCGCCCATTCGATGCTTGCTTGCGTTCAAGGTGCATCTGACGTGCCTGCTGCTGTGCTTCCTGCACAGTCGTAATGTTGCTTCGCTTCCAATGCCCCGCAATCTTGTAAATTAACTCTTTCGGCAACTGACCATTATGCGTGATCATCACATACTCCAGCAACACATTCACCACACCTGGCGGTAGCTGGTAATTTGCAAGTAGTTCTTCGACAATTTTCTGATCGGCTGGGGCAATTTTTCCACCCTTCTGATACTGCTCCATCAGTTGAAACGGCGAAAGCGAGGATAGCCTCAACGCATGGCTCTCCCGTTCGGAAAGCTCCACCTGTGCCGTTTCCTGTGCCACTTTCTCTGCCGGACGCAACGATTCTTCATCACGCGATAAAATCTGAGGCGCACGCCCTTGTTCGCGGCGATACCAGTCTTTTATAAGCCGACGCAGCGCATCAATATTAATCTCATCGTATTCAATGACCGCAGGCTCTAGCAAGAAGCGTCCCATGATTTCACTGTCTATGTTATAAAGAAACGCAAGACTCGCTAGCTCAGTTCGCACAGCCGAAGTAAATAAGTTTTCTTTCTTCACCATTTTCGGTAGGACCGCCGCCAGAAACTCATAATCAAGCTCTGTCTTCTGATATTTGCGACCAGCAGGCTCCTGTTCTACAAATGTATCAAGCGGACTCTCTTTCTCAGTCTGATGCAGGAACTCAGCTGTTTCTGTACCGACACCTACGATCAACTCACTCGGTGATACGTGTTGAAACACTTCATCGAATGCTTTCGTAACACGCAGACGAGCACGGTCGGCCGGAATACGATGTTCATCAGACGGTGAAAAGTGACGTCGTAGCTTACGGTAGTATTCCTTCCCGACACGGTTTAACAGCATAATGCCCAGCGTATCATCCTGAAAAAAAGCATGCGGTGCATACGGTGGCTGTAGTTCATATTCAAGCAAGCGCTCTTCCTCATTCGCAGACTTGTACACTTCCAGAAGCCCGATTGCTTCAAGCTGGTGCCGCGCCTTTATAATCGTAGGAAGCGGCATCCCCATCGTGACCATCAAACCGTAATGGCTGCTCTGTACCGACATAAAATTAGCCGGGGTGCTCTGATGATACAATGTCTGATACAGCGCAACCGGAAGCGCCCTGAGCAATGGCTGATACAAATGAACAATATACCCAATCTCAGCTGCACTAATCGGGCGCTTCACCCGTACAACATAGGGATCTGCCGGGACCGTTTCTTTCCACTTCACTGCGCATCCCTCCCTACAAACATTCTTTTATGACATAACCAGTTCAATAGTATCAAATCGCTCTGGAATCACGGTGTCAAGATCAAGTTCTTCCTGGATCGTCTGGGCAAATTTCTTACGCACATCTGGCTCCCCATGAACAACAATGACTTTTTTCGGTTTTTTTGTAAACCCGCTAAGCCAGCTAAGCAATCCATCCCGATCGGCGTGCGCAGAAAATCCTTCAATCATGTGAACATGCGCAGCCACCTTATAATCCCGACCAAAAATCCGCACATGCCGCGCCCCATCTACAATACGCCGTCCGAGTGTCCCTGGCGCTTGATAACCAACAAACACAACATGCGACTTCGGACGCCAAATATGGTGACGCAAATGGTGCTTAATGCGACCTGCTTCACACATGCCACTCGATGAGATAATCATCGCGCCGCTCGTTACCCGGTTTAGACGCTGCGACTCTTCTCTAGTCTCAACAAATACAAGCCCCGGAAGTGCAAGTGGGTCCATCCCCCGCCGAATGTATTCCTGACTTTCTTCATCAAATACATCCTCATGATGGCGGAATACACGCGTCGCTTCGATCGCAAGCGGACTGTCGATAAACACAGGCATTGGTTTAATTGTACCATGCTCCAATAACTCCGTAAGTTCGTAAATAATCTCCTGCGTCCGTCCTACAGAGAAGGAAGGAATAATGATGGTCCCCCCTTCCTCCTGAACACGCTGTACAATGCTGCCAAGCTTTTGTCTACGATCCGTAGTGTGATCATGCAAACGATCTCCATACGTAGATTCAATAAACACATAATCCGCTTCTGCAATCCACGCTGGATCTTTCACAATCGCCTGGCCTCGACTGCCGAGATCACCGGAAAACACAACCTTACACGTTTTCCCCTCTTCTATCTCAACCCACAGCTCAATGATAGCCGAACCAAGAACATGCCCGGCATCTTGCAGGCGCACCTGCACGCCTGGCACAACCTCATACATTTCATCATAACCAATCCCCAAAAAGCGCGACAGAGCGCGTCGTCCATCTTCTTCTGTATAAAGCGGCCCAATACGACGTGCAGTCTTTGCCCCTTTCTTCTTACGGTTACGTCGCTCTGCTTCCACCTCCTGAATGTGACCGCTATCAGGTAACAAAATGGAGCACAGCTCAGCCGTAGAGTGCGTACAAATTACCTGCCCGCGAAACCCATCCCGGCACAGCTTCGGAATTAACCCGCTATGGTCGATATGTGCATGCGTCAGCACGACAGCATCGATCTCATCTATGGCAAACGCAAATGGCTCTCGATTTCGTTCCTCAATCTCTCCACTTCCCTGAAACATCCCGCAGTCAATTAAGATACGAGATTCACCTGCTGTAAGCAAGTAACATGAACCGGTTACGGTACCGGCTCCCCCTAAACACTGTATGTTCATCCTCATCCCTGTCCTGTTCTAAAGAATGACCCTGCACGCGGCAGGGTCATTCTTTCTTTTTGTTATGTTTAAGCAAGTCTTCTAATTCCTTCACAAAAACATTAATATCTTTGAACTGCCGATATACAGATGCAAAGCGGACATATGCCACCTCATCGACTTCATACAGCGCACTCATGACCAGCTCGCCTACATCCTTACTGTGGACTTCCGCCTGGCCGCAGTTGCGCAATTCCCGCTCGATTCGATCGACAATTCCTTCAAGCGTCTCAAGCGGAACCGGGCGCTTCTCGCAAGCGCGAATCATCCCACGCAAAATTTTATCCCGGCTAAATTCTTCCCGCACCCCGTCCTTTTTGATGACAAGAAGCGGTGTTTCTTCAACGACTTCAAACGTCGTAAAACGGCGCTGACACTCTTCGCACTCCCGGCGCCTGCGAATCGATTTGTTATCATTTACAGGACGTGAGTCGAGTACCCGCGTTCCGTTATGCATACAGTACGGACATCGCATGTCATCAACCCCAATATCATGGTACTTTCCCATTAGTTTGTCCTAGAAATTTGCTTACGTCAAGTGTGTACCAAAAGAAAAGGGAGCCAGATTGGCTCCCTTTGTTACAACTATATGCTTACACAGTCACTTCTTCTTTTTTTTTCGCATTTGCAGCAGCTGATACGTGCTTAGCAAGGTCGAGAACACGGCAAGAATAGCCCCACTCGTTGTCATACCATGCCAGAACTTTTACCTGGCGAGTTCCCATTACCATCGTAGACAGACCATCTACAATCGAAGAGTTCTCATTTCCGTTGAAATCAGCCGATACGAGCGGCTCATCTGTGTAGCCAAGAATGCCTGTCATGCTGCCTTCGCTTGCTTCACGAAGCACACGATTTACCTCTTCTACCGTTACGTCTTTCTTCACGTTCACTACAAGATCGACAACGGATACGTTCGGCGTTGGCACGCGGAGCGAGAAGCCATTCAGCTTGCCTTGCAGTTGCGGAAGTACGAGACCAACCGCACGTGCTGCCCCTGTAGAAGTCGGGATGATTGCCTGTCCGCACGCACGAGCACGACGCAGGTCTTTATGTGGATTATCAAGGTTTTTCTGATCGTTTGTGTAAGAGTGAATCGTTGTCATCATACCAGATTCAATGCCAAACGCTTGATCAAGAACTTTAGCTACTGGAGCCAGGCAGTTCGTTGTGCACGATGCATTGGATACAATTGTGTGCTTCTCATAGTCATACACATCTTGGTTTACACCCATTACGATTGTCGCTTCGACTTCTTTACCTGGAGCTGTAATAACAACTTTTTTCGCACCAGCTTGAATATGTTTGCCTGCGCCTTCCATATCCTTGAACTTACCTGTCGCTTCGATTACGATTTCAACATCAAGCTCTTTCCAAGGAAGATTCGCTGGATCACGGTCTGATACAACCTTTGTTACTTTTCCGTTTACGATGATTGTGTCATCTTTTGTTTCAATTTTATCAGCAATGTTGCCGTGAATTGTGTCATACTTAATCAGGTGAGCAAGCGTTTCAACAGGATAGCTTGCATTGATCGCTACTACTTCAATCTCCGGATCCTGGATGGCTTTGCGAAATACCATCCGTCCAATACGTCCAAATCCATTAATGGCAATACGTGTCGTCATTAATTATGTTCCCCTTCCGGATATGTTCCACACTATTTACATGTCTTTATTATAATAAGTATGTCACTATTTGCAATACGTCCGCACAAATTCTTTAATTTAATAATTTTCTGAAAATAAAAGGGCCTTTCACATAGTAGTGAAAGGTTCAAAATTCTCCATCATAAATCTTAGCGTATCGCTGTTTGTAGTATATCGCACGCTGTACGTAATGTCTCGTCTCCCCGAACGGAATATTACTCACCGTTTCAAGGCGACCGTCCCATTTCCCTTGTTCTAGCCAGCGCTTTACATTCCCCGGCCCGGCGTTGTACGCTGCAAGCACTGCATATGGATTACGCTCAAACATCTCATACAAAAACGAAATATACCATGTCCCAAGCATGATATTTACTTCTGGCTCGTCCAAATACTCAGATGCCATAGGAGAAAGCTTAGCCTGCTTGATCGCCCAGTCTGCTGTAGATGGCATGACCTGCATAAGTCCGACTGCACCTTTTTTAGAAATGCGCTTTTTGTCAAACTTCGATTCAATCTGAATCACCGCCATAATCAAATAGGGATCCACATTATACTGGCTAGCTGACTTCCGAATTTCTTCTTTATAATACACCGGGTACATCAACTTCCATGTCCACGGCATATCAAGCAGAATAAAAATCACAAGTAACGTGGCAAATAACGCCCATTTTTTGCGTGTCATCCATTTCATCTGCGCTGCTCGTCCTCTATACGCAGCCGCTTCACCAGTTCATCCACTTGTCGCTCTGTCTCGATCAGCGTACCGCTGTTGTCAATCACATTATGTGCGCGTGCTACCTTTTCTGCTATTGGCATCTGCGAGGCAATTCGTCTGCATGCCTCTTCATCCGAAAACCCGTTACGTGCCATTAAGCGCGCAAGCTGCTGTTCTTCTGTACACGAGACAACAACAATCCGCTCGACCATATGCTCAAGCTTTGATTCATACAGCAGAGGAATATCAAGCACAATCAAGCGAATACCTTCCTGCTCCGCTTCATCGGCCAGCTCCCGCATCCGACTTCGTACAGCCGGATGGACAATTCCATTCAATACACGCCGCGCTTCTTCATCGGTAAAGACGATCTGTCCAAGCTTGGTACGATCAATCTGCCGATCCGACAGCAAAATATCTTGTCCAAAATAATCGACAATAAGAGACCAAGCAGCTTCGCCTGGTCGAACAACTTCGCGTGCAATTACGTCTGCATCAATAATACGAGCCCCGCGCTCTGCTAACATGCGAGACACCGTACTTTTGCCGCAGGCGATGCTCCCGGTCAATCCAATCCTCATCGTTCTCCTCTCTCTCTTACAACAATTTAAAAAGTCCGCACAGAATAAGCAGAATGCCAGGCATATACGTCATTCGCTTCATCCACCTGGCATTCGCATAAACAAATCCGAGTTTAAGACCCGATAAAATAAACACACAGCTCGCCACACCGATCAGTAACGCTGTCAGCCATGGTGTATACCCCATCAGTGCAGCTCCAATTCCGGCCCCAAATGCATCGAGTGACAACGCTAATCCAAGAAACATTGCTTCTACCCCAGAAATCGTCCCGGAGTGATCAAGGTCAGCTTTTGTAGGCCGTTTCAAAATTTGAATCACAAGCCCGAGGGATTTAATCTCGATCGCCAGTACAGACTGCGGATTCGCTCCATCTGCAACAGGGGTCGGCTCTTCCTCCGCTTCTGCACTGCTATTTTGCTGCCTGCGGATGTTATACATCGCCCACAGCCCAATTCCAATTAGAATCGTCCCTCCGATGTAATGCGTAACTGACGGTGCCAAAAAATACGCCAACCAGCCCCCAATATACATCGCAACTAAAATAACAAAAGCTGAGCATGCCGTAATAATCACAACGGAATGCACCGGAATTTTAATCCGCCGCATTCCATATGTGATACCAACACCGAATCCGTCAATGCTGACGGCGATCGCAAGCATCAGTAGCGAAAAAATGTGAAGCACCCGTTGTTCCCCCTTCCCCAAATCAGCCTGGTCATATATAGGCGCTTCCTACACTATATGAAAGGGGTATGCAGAGGTGCTTATGAGTTTCGTGACTGGCAATTCGGACAAGTGTGCGTCCCGCGTCCGCCGACTACTGATTTTTCAATCGGCGCACCACAAATGATGCACGGCTCACCGGTACGGCCATATGCTTTAAGTATATGCTGAAAATTCCCCGATTCCCCCTGTCCGTTCACATAGGACTTAATGGAAGAACCACCTAATTCAATCGACTGCTCAAGAATGATAATAATGTGCTGGTGCAGAAGCTTCCACTGCTCATCGGTCAACTCAGCTGGAAGTTTTTCTGGATGTACGCCTGCTGCGAATAACACCTCATCAACATATATATTCCCAAGCCCGACTACAATTTCCTGATTTAGCAGAAGGGGCTTAATTTTTGTCCGGCGGTGGGCCATGCGCTGCTTTAGTTCATCCGGTGTAAAAGCCGGATCAAACGGCTCAAGCCCAAGCTTATGAAGCGGCGGTCCCGCTTCCTCTAAGCCAAGTGGGAACAAATGCATCGTACCAAACGTGCGCACATCCCGATAACGCAATTCCGTCCCATCTGTAAAGTGAAAAATAACATGTGTATGTTTCTCTACTTCTTCGTCTGCCCGATACAGTCCATAGCGACCTTCCATACGCAAATGAGATACGAGCACGACATTATCCATATAAAACAACAGAAACTTTCCACGGCGGCCCATACGATGGATCCTCTGTCCTCTAAGTTCCTCTACAAACTGTCTCACATCATCCGGTGCTTTAATCATACGTGGAAGTCCGACTGTCACATCTGCAATCTGCTTACCCACCACAAGGCGGGCAAGCGTACGCCGAACCGTTTCTACTTCTGGTAATTCCGGCATGTGTATCCTTCTTTCCTGTTATTTCGCTTCATACCAGCTTGGTCCATCGTTTACATCGACTTTAAGTGGAACGTCAAGTTCAAGCGCACTCTCCATCACTTCAGGAACAAGGCGGCGCATCACGTCAAGTTCGTGTTCCGGCACTTCAAAAATGAGCTCATCGTGTACCTGAAGAAGCATCCGGCTTGCAAGCTTCGCTTCGTCCATTCGCTTCGCCATATTCACCATCGCTAATTTAATAATATCAGCCGCGGTTCCTTGAATCGGTGTATTCATTGCTGTTCGTTCAGCAAAGCTGCGCAAATTGAAGTTACGACTGTTAATATCAGGTAAATAACGACGACGTGAAAGTAGTGTCGTCACATAGCCCGCTTTTTTCGCATCCTGCACACTTGTTTCCATATATCGTTTTACACCCTGGAATACCGCAAAATAGCGTTCAATGAACTCAGCGGCCTGCTTACGGGTAATATTTAAATTCTGTGACAATCCATAGTCACTAATGCCGTAGACAATTCCGAAATTCACAGCCTTTGCCTGACGCCGCATCAACGATGTCACATCTTCTTGTGATACACCGAATACATCAGCCGCTGTTCGGGTATGAATGTCGGCTCCTTCCCGGAACGCCTCAATCAAATTCTCATCCTTGGCAATGTGGGCGAGAATACGCAGTTCAATCTGCGAATAATCGGCAGAAAGAATATACCAACCTGGCTCTGACGGCACGAATGCCTGCCGAATACGGCGACCTTCTTCGAGTCGAATTGGGATGTTTTGTAGGTTTGGCTCAGTACTACTCAGACGCCCCGTTGCCGTTACAGCTTGGTTAAATGACGTATGGATTTTGCCTGTATCTTCGCGGATTTCTTTTTTCAACCCTTCAATATACGTAGACTGCAATTTACCCAGCTGACGGAATTCAAGAATGAGCGGAATAATTTCATGTGTATGCTCCAGCTTTTCCAGTACGTCCGCACTTGTCGAGTAACCAGTCTTTGTTTTTTTATAGACGGGAAGTTGTAATTTATCAAATAAAATTTCGCCCAGCTGTTTTGGAGAATTAATATTAAACTCCACGCCTGCTAGCTCATAAATGCGGGCTGTTAGTGAAGACAGCTTCTCAAGAAGTGCCTCTCCCATCTCATCCAAACGTGCGCGATCTACCCGTACACCGCGCCGCTCCATATCACCCAGCACGGTCGCAAGCGGCAGTTCGAGATCATAGAACAGCTCACACACATTCTCTTCTTTCATCTCCTGCTCCATCCGATCATGCAAACGGTAGATCGCATCCGCTTTGCGCACGATATGCAAACCAAGTGTATCTTCTTCCGGAATCCGGCGTTTTGCTCCCTTGCCGTATACTGCCTCATCAGACGGAAGCCCCATCTGATAGCGAGCTGCGATATCGCTTAGTTGATGGTTCGTTTCAGACGGATTGCTCACATATGAAGCAAGCATCGCATCAAAACAAATTCCTTCCAGCTTGATGTTTTGCCATGCTAATGCTACCTGACTACGCTTGGCGTCATACACCCACTTCTTCTGAGTAGGATCTGCTAACCAGTCCATAAGCGCGGACCAGTTCATCTCTGCAAACGGTACATACAGACGAACATCTTCTCCAGCAATTCCGAGACCGAGCACAGGGGCACCATGATAATTGTCTCCATCCACTTCGACACTTACCACCATCGGAGAACTAAGCTTTGCTCCCCACTCATCCCGATTCGCTTCCGTAATCGTTACATATGTGATTTCCTCACCGTCTGCTGTCCCGCTCTCATTCGCTTCCATTTCATTCATGCCCAGCCGCTCAAGCAAGGATTTAAAAGCAAAGCGCTCGAATATAGGCGCAACCCGCTCCGCTTCATACGCTGCATATGCTGTATTTTCTAGCGTAATCGCAAGCGGTGCCTCACGAAGAATCGTGGCTAGCTGTTTGCTCATACGTGCATCCTCTGCATGTGCTGCGATTTTTTCCTGTAGTTTCTTTCCTTTCACTTCCGATGCATGAGCAAGCACCTCTTCCACTGTGCCGAATTCATGCAACAGCTTGAGAGCTGTCTTCTCTCCTACCCCTGGAATACCCGGGATATTGTCAGATGTATCCCCCATTAATCCTTTCAAATCAATAATCTGCACTGGCGTAAGCTGGTACTTGTCCATAATTTCCTGTGGTGAATACAGCTCAGTTTCACTAATCCCTTTGCGTGTCAAGGCGACTTTGGTCCGATCAGATACAAGCTGTAACATGTCTTTGTCACCTGATACAATGAGCGTACCATATCCGTTTGCTTCTGCCTGTGCAGACAGGGTGCCGATAATATCATCTGCCTCGTAGCCGGACAGCTCATAATGGGCAATGCCGAACGCATCGAGCAGTTCTTTCATAAGCGGAAACTGTCCAGATAGCTCACCCGGTGTTTTCTGACGTGTTCCTTTATACTCTTTATACTCTTCTGTACGAAATGTGACTTTGCCGGCATCAAAAGCGACCAGTACATGGGTAGGCTTTTCTTCTTCTAGTACACGCATGAGCATCATCGTAAATCCATATACTGCATTCGTATATAGTCCTTCGCTGTTCGTTAGCAATGGAAGGGCATAAAACGCACGATTGGCAATGCTGTTCCCGTCAATAATGATTAATTTTTTTTCCATTCAACCACGTCCCATCTCTTTCCCATTCGAAAGTATGTATGGTGTTATCATACCATACACTTTTTGTTGAATCGACAACGTGTGGTGGTGAGGGAGTGGGAGAAGGGAGGAGCCGTTCGTTTCGGTACGCTTTCAGAGGAGTGGGGACTGTCCGCTCCAGGAGCCCGGCGAACTGGCCCACAAAGAAAAGCCTATGATGTTAATTCATTGAAGGGTTGCGGGCAAAGGCTCGTTCGCCGTTCTCCCTCCGCTGAGTAGGCGCGTACAGGCACTCTCTTGCTCCTCCCTCCTCCCTTCTCCCACTCCCCGCACAACGTCTCGATTTACAAAAAAACGTGATGCCAGAACTAATTCTCTCGAGCCGCAACTGACTTCTTGAAAGCCTGCTTTCTCTATTTTTTACCTACATAGCAAAGCTTAGCCTCTTGATATACTTGATGGTATTTAACCAGAGTGTGCAAGGAGCGGGATCGGGCGGGGCAGCGGAATGCCTGTGCGCGATCTCTCAGCAGAAGGGGCTAGGCGAACGGGCCTTTGCCCATAATACTTCGATGCGAATACATCGCGGGCATCTTTTATGGGCGAGTTCGGCTGGCCCCTGGAGCGGTCAGTCTTAACTTCTTTGTAAGCGTACCTAAATGACGAGGTCCCGTCCGATTCCGCTCCTCCACCACACTTTGGAGAAAACCAATCTCAAGAAAAGAAAGAGGCTATCTCATTCGCCATGTTACAGCGTTTGAGATAGCCTCTTCGAAATCGCTCTTTCTCGTGTTTTCCTATTTCGTTACATTCACAAACGGTACCGCACCACCTGTTGTGCTTGGCAGCTTGCCGTCCCATTTCTCAATAGCTTTTAATTGTGCTTCGATCTCACGCAGCTTTACAAGCTCTGGCGTCACTTCCTGCTTCTGCAAACGCAGAGCAGCAGCCGCTGCTTCGGCCTGTGTAATCGTCTGCTCTTTCTCAATCTTAATGCGGTTAAGATCAAGATTTGATTTCAGTGCCTGTTGTTCCGCAATTTGCTTCTGTTCGATCGCTTTATTGAATTCATCACTGAACTTAAATTCAGTAATATTAATTTCATCGAGTACCATATGATACGTAGCCAATTTCTTGGCGAGAAGTTCTTTTACCTGCTGGCTTACCTCGGAACGCTTGGAAATGAGCTGTTCAGCCGTGTAACGAGCGGTAACTGCCTTTAATGCTTCTCCAATGGCCGGGTCAACGATCCGACTTTTGAAATCAAGCCCTACATTTTGATATAGCTTGTTGGCATGACTCGGGTCAATATGGAAGTTAACAGCCATAGTTGTTGTCACAATCTGCAAGTCTTTCGAAGCAGCAGATGCCTGGCTCTCGGCTTTCTGCACCCGTACCTCCATCGGAACAACCGTCTGGATAAACGGAATCTTAAAATGCAATCCTTCTTCAAACAGTCGATCCTGTACCGCTCCAAGCTGAACGATGATTCCTCTTGTGCCCGGCTGCACGACTGTAAACGCCTGCGAAAGCAATCCAAGTATAAGAACGGTAGGAATTCCCCACTTTATTGCCTTGTTGACACCAGGTGGTCTCTCCTCCATATTCACAACATTACTGCTCATTCTGTCTCCCCCTCTATGTTATATTTTACCGTTACATACGCAGGGATCACACAAAGGTTTCAAGAATGTTCAGTCTGATGCTTAGGAAGCCGCACCGTGAATACCGAGCCTTCCTCTTCACGACTTTCTACCGTAATCGTACCATGATGAGACTCAACGAGATGCTTAACAATGGCAAGACCGAGCCCCGTTCCACCAGACTCCCGGGAACGCGCCTTATCAACACGATAGAACCGCTCAAAAATGCGCGCCAAATGCTCAGCGGGAATCCCAATTCCTGTATCACTCACTTTGAGTTCGACCTGGTTCACTCCGTCATCTTCTACTGTAATCGTTACCTCTCCACCTTCTGGCGTATACAGAATAGCATTGCTGACGAGATTCAGTACGACCTGCTGTAGACGATCTCGATCTCCATCAAGTACACATGTAGTGGAAGGTGGGAGATAAATCGTAATATCGCGAGAACGCGCCTCTTCCCGTACAAGGCGCACTGTCTCATGCGCTAGCTGCACAAGGTCAACCTTTTCAAATTTGAGCGGCATTTTTTTCTGCTCGATTTTGGATAGGTCAAGAATGTCCGTAACAAGACGGTTCAAGCGATCGCTTTCCTCATTAATAATGGTCAAGAACGTCCGACTAATCTCTGGGTCCTCTAACGCTCCATCAAGAAGCGTCTCCGAAAACCCTTTAATGGACGTAATCGGCGTACGCAGTTCATGTGATACATTCGCGACAAACTCGCTGCGCATTTTTTCCAGACGGCGAATGGATGTAATATCATGAAGAAGTACAATGACGCCTTTCACATGTCCGTCTTCACTGGCATATGCCCCGAGGTGAACATCCAAAATACGTTCTTCCGGATAATACAAATGAACTTCTTCTCGCATTTTCCCCCCGGTTTCAAAGCAGCGGTCAATAAACATACTAAGTCCGGAATTTTTACCTACCTCTTGATGCAGATGTCCAATATACTTTCGAACATCGTGGCCCAGAATTTCCTCGACTGCGACATTCATCATCACAATCCGGCGCGTTTCACTAATGAGCATCACACCACTGACCATGTTGTTCAAAATGCCTTCCAGCCGCTTCTCATTTTCCTGAATCGCTGACATCTGCTGTTCGAGACTGAGCGCCATCGAATTGATTGCCTGCGCAAGCTGCCCGATCTCTCCCTTCGCACGGGTTGCAATTCGGCTTCGGAATTGCTTGCGCGTAATATCACGGGCTACACGGGTAATCTCTTCGATTGGCTGTGTAATACTTTTCGTAATACGCGTACTTATAAAACTGTACAGCAGAAGTACAAGTACGAGCACCCCTGTAAGACTTAACCACAGATTGCGTACCGTTCCCTGCACTTTCGTAATTTTAATGGCAATGCGAACAAGCCCTTCAAGCTTCCCATCCTGCTTTAACGGAACTGCTACGTACATCATGTCGTAATTCATCGTTGCACTATAACGGATCGCATGTCCGGTTCCCGTTCGAAGCGCTTCCCGAATCTCTGGTCGGTTCAGGTGATTCGGCAGCGTAGCAGGCGAATGATCGGAATCAGAAAGTACTTTTCCGTTCTGTGCTAGCACCGTAATACGCGCTCCGAGCTGATCCGCAAACTGCTTCATTCTGATGCCCAGCACATCTGGTTTCTTGTACAGTTGACCATATACAATATCGTCTGCAATTAAGTGAACTTCTGTTGTGAGGTGCTTCTCCAATACATCAATATAAATAGACTGCACCAACTTCGCTGTATAAATGCCCAGCGTTAATAAAAGCGATACAATAATTAATAAAAAAACAATGTTCAAACGAATGCGGAAGCTTTGCATGTTAGCCCTCTAACTTATAGCCCAATCCGCGCACGGTTTTTATATATTTAGGCTGCTTGGTATCTTCCTCAATTTTTTCCCGAAGATGGCTAATATGCACATCTACAATGCGAGAGTCTCCGACAAAATCATAATTCCAGACAGCATTCAACAGCTGATCGCGCGTCATGACTCGCCCTGGGTGAGCCGCCATATATTGCAAAAGCTCAAATTCTTTCGGTGTCAATTCAAGACGCCGGTCCCCAAAAAACACTTCGTATTTCTCTGGATAAATTCGAAGCTGGCCGAGTACAATTCCGTCTTCGGTCTCTGCTTCCTGCACATCTTTTTCTTGCGGCTGGCTGCGACGCAAAATAGCCTTAATGCGCGCAACAACTTCACGCGGGCTAAATGGCTTCGTCATATAATCGTCTGCACCAAGCTCAAGCCCAAGAATTTTATCAAATTCTTCATCTTTAGCAGTCAGCATTAAGACCGGTGTGTTGATTTTTTCCATGCGTAACGTTTTGCATACTTCCATGCCATCCATTCCTGGCAGCATAACATCCAATACAATAAGATCAAAGCTTTCTACTTTCGCCATTTTAATCGCCGTCAAGCCATCCATTGCCTTACTGACCTCGAATCCGGCTTTTTGCAAGTTAAATTCCAGCAGTGTCAAAATCGACTGCTCATCGTCTACAATTAATAATTTTCTCACACTCGACACCCTTAGTTTTCAAATTTCTCAAGCTCTTCTTTATGCTCATCATACCAATATTTTGGACAAGAAAAAAGAGTCCGGGTTCAATACCTGGACTCTTTACCTAATAAAACTTACGCGAGTACCGCCATTACATTGCGAACTGCATCAGCAGATTTATCGAGTGCTGCTTTTTCGTCAGCAGTAAGGTCAAGTTCATATACTTTTTCAATACCATCTTTACCAAGCAGTGTCGGTACACCGAGGTACAGATCTTTGTAACCATATTCGCCTTCAAGGTATGCAATTGTTGGCAGGATACGTTTTTGGTCTTTAATGATTGCTTCAGCCATTTCCACAAGGGAAGCAGCTGGAGCATAGTATGCAGAACCGTTACCAAGCAGGTTAACGATCTCAGCACCACCAGTACGTGCACGATCAACGATCTCATCAAGACGATCTTTCGGAATCAGTGTTTCGAGCGGGATACCGCCAGCATAAGAGTAACGTACAAGCGGAACCATTGTGTCGCCGTGACCACCAAGTACGAAAGCTGTTACGTCTTTCACAGAAATGTTCAATTCCATCGCAACGAATGTGCGGAAACGTCCTGTGTCAAGCACACCGGATTGACCGATTACGCGGTTTTTCGGGAAGCCTGTTGTTTTGAACAGTGTGTATGTCATCGCATCTACCGGGTTGGAGAGTACGAGGATAGTCGAATTCGGAGCGTATTTTTTGATTTGCTCACCAACAGCTTTCATGATGCCAGCATTTGTGTTCACAAGGTCATCACGGCTCATGCCTGGTTTACGAGCAATACCTGCTGTTACGATTACCATATCAGCATCTTTGATGTCTTCATAGCTTGATGTACCAATTACATGAGAATCAAATCCTTGAACAGGACCTGCTTCTGCCATATCAAGTGCTTTACCTTTTGTTGGGTTTTCCATTTGTGGGATGTCAACAAGAATAACATCACCCAGTTCTTTTTGTGCAAGAAGGAATGCAGTAGTAGCACCTGTGAAACCTGAACCAATAACAGCGATTTTTTTACGTGTGAAAGACATATTTTTTCGCCTCCTGGTTAAATGGTATATATGGAAAAAAGTAAAACACATACAAGGAAGGGGAAACGTATGCCTGAGTGGCATGCGTTGCCCCATTTAGAAAGTAAAGATATATTACATGTTTTTGATCAATGCATCGCCGAACTCAGAGCATTTCAGTTCAGTAGCACCATCCATCAGACGAGCGAAGTCATATGTAACTTCTTTCGAAGAAATAGTTTTCTCGATGGAATTAATGATCAAATCAGCCGCTTCTGTCCAGCCCATGTGACGAAGCATCATTTCACCGGAAAGAATAACGGAAGATGGATTTACTTTATCCAAACCTGCATACTTCGGAGCTGTACCATGTGTTGCTTCGAAGATTGCACGGCCTGTTACATAGTTAATGTTAGCGCCTGGTGCGATACCGATACCACCAACCTGTGCAGCGAGTGCATCAGATACATAGTCGCCGTTCAGGTTCAGTGTAGCTACTACATCATACTCAGCTGGACGAGTTAGAATTTGTTGCAGGAATGCATCTGCAATCACATCTTTTACGATGATTTTGCCAGCTTCTTCTGCTTCTGCCTGCGCTTTGTTCGCAGCATCTTTACCTTGCTCGTCAGCAATACGATCATATTGTGCCCATGTAAATACTTTGTCAGCAAATTCTTTTTCTGCCAACTCGTAGCCCCATGTTTTGAAAGCACCTTCTGTGAACTTCATGATATTTCCTTTATGAACAAGTGTTACACTCTTACGTTTGTTCGCAATTGCATACTCGATGGCTGCACGAACAAGACGGCTTGTTCCTTCTTTAGAAACAGGCTTGATACCGATACCAGATGTTTCTGGGAAGCGGATTTTCTTAACGCCCATTTCGTTTTGCAGGAAGTTGATCACTTTTTTCACTTCTTCACTGCCTTCATTCCATTCAATACCTGCATAAATATCTTCTGTATTTTCACGGAAAATAACCATGTCAGTTTGCTCTGGGTGTTTTACAGGAGAAGGCACGCCATCGAAATATTGAACCGGACGTACACATGCATACAGGTCAAGCTCTTGACGAAGCGCTACGTTAATAGAGCGAATACCGCCGCCAACCGGAGTTGTTAACGGTCCTTTGATCGCTACCAGGTATTCATTGATTGCAGTCAGTGTATCTTTCGGCAGCCATTCACCATACGTATTGAACGCTTTTTCCCCTGCAAATACTTCGTACCAAGCGATTTTTTTCTCGCCATTATACGCTTTCTCTACAGCAGCATCAAGAACGCGAACAGATGCATTCCAGATATCTGGGCCTGTACCGTCACCTTCAATGAATGGAACGATTGGATTGTTTGGAACGTTCAGCTTACCTGTGCTGTCAACTGCGATTTTCTCACCATGCGTCGGCATTTCGTACTTTTCAAAAATGGACACCTTTACCCCTCCCAAAGTATGTACTTATCACCAAATGGAAAATTCTTTTTTCCACTCGATGAATATGAAATGAAACAGGGGGAGGAAAAATACCCCCACCTGTTTACAAACGATCAAACTAGCGCTCGCTCACCGGTACATATTTCGCATTAACCGGACCTACGTATTCCGCACGCGGACGGATTAGACGGTTGTTTTCGTACTGTTCAAGGATGTGTGCAGTCCAGCCAGACATGCGGCTGATCGCAAAAATCGGTGTGAACAGGTCACGTGGGATGTTAAGGCTGTGATATACGGACGCAGAATAGAAGTCTACGTTCGGTTTCAGACCTTTTTCACCTGATACCATCTCATCGATTTTTACAGACATTTCATACCATTGCGGCTGTCCTGTAAGCTTAGTAAGCTTCTCGGACATTTTGCACAGGTGTTTCGCACGCGGGTCGCCATCCTTGTATACACGGTGACCAAAGCCCATAATTTTTACTTTTTGATCCAGCTTTTCGCGGATATAGCTTTCCACGTTTGCTGGGTCCTTGATTTCTTCAAGCATCGCCATAACCGCTTCGTTCGCACCACCGTGGAGTGGTCCTTTGAGTGCGCCGATTGCAGATGTGATACCAGAATAAATATCAGACAGCGTTGCTACTGTAACACGTGCCGCGAATGTAGAAGCGTTCAACTCGTGGTCAGCATGCAGAACAAGCGCTGTATCAAGTGCTTCAATTGCAATTTGATCCGGTTCTTCGCCGTTAAGCATATATAAGAAATTTTGCGCCAGGCCGAAATCTTTGCGCGGAGCTACTGGCTCCTTACCCTGACGGATGCGGCTGAATGCAGCGATTACTGTGCCGACTTTCGCCTGAAGACGGATTGCCTTGCGAAGGTTTGCTTCGCGGGACATATCTTGTGCTTCTGTGTCGTGCAGAGCAAGCGCAGAGATTGCTGTGCGCAATACTGCCATCGGGTGGTTACCCGCTGGAGCAGCTTTTAGAATGTCGATAACATTTTGCGGGATTTCCGCGTTTTCTGCAAATTCTCTCTTTAGTTTGTCCAATTCATCTGCTTTTGGCAGACGTGTGTGCCAGAGCAAATAAACAACTTCCTCAAACGAAGCATTCTCTGCAAGTTCATCAATGTTGATGCCTGCATACGTCAACACGCCGTCAATAATGGAGCTGATGGAAGATTGTGCTGCTACAATGCCTTCTAAACCTTTAGTTGCTGACATAGTATATCTCTCCTTTATCCCAAAATATGTCTGTTGGACGCTTCTGAAGATATCCTCCGTCTTTTTTCAGAGCTCCCGATTGGGTATAAAGAAAGAGGATACTTCTTAAGTCAGAATAATTATAGAATACTTCGCTGTATTTGTGAATGTTTTATTAACAAACTGTGAAAGATTACGTAACAATGGTGAAAGCTTGCTTTTTTCTCCATAGTTATCATAACCTAAAAAAGAAAATTAAGAAAGTATAAATCAATCCAAATAATGGAGGAGGATGCATGAACACCACAATTTTATACCACAGAATATTCCAGGTGCTCCGATTCATTCTTGTACTTGTCGGTCTGTATGTGATTTACAAAGCCCTTGTACTTACTACACCCTTACTGTACCCCTTTTTAATCGGGTTTATTATCGCCTATATGATTAATCGCCCGGTAAACGCACTGGAAGAACGGTTCCATTGGCCGCGCTGGCTGGCAATTTCCGCCCTGCTTGTTGTGGTCATAATCATTATTCTCGGTATTGCTACCCTACTGGTTACACAAGTAGTAATCGAGATTGGCAAACTAACGGAAATGCTGCCCATCTATATTGACCAGCTTTCCAACTATGCAAAAAACTTCTTCACCCAAAGTATTCAATCCAGCTTGTATGAGCGGTTTGTTAGTCTATACAGCAGTCTCGATGCAAGCTATCAGCAAAAAATTCATGAAACAATTGGACGTACCATGTCAGGACTTGCAGCAGCCGGAACGAACTTGACCAAAATCATATTGGCCGGTATTCAGGGAATTCTTTCTTCTCTGCCAAACGCCGCTACGGTTATGGTAATCTCGATTATGTCATCGTTTTTCATCAGCAAAGATTATGACAAAATCACCGGTAAATTCCGCTCTCTTCTTCCTGATGAATATTCGCTTAAAGGACGCCGTATCGCTGATGACCTACGTAAAGCTCTGTTCGGTTTTGTCAAAGCACAGTTTACATTGATCTCGATTACGGCTGTAATCGTCATTATTGGACTGCTCGTCCTGCAGGTTCGCTACGCCGTATCCATTGGTCTGCTGGCTGGATTAGTCGATTTAATGCCGTATCTTGGAACGGGTACTGTATTTGTGCCATGGATTGTATATTCCGTATTTGATCACGATTATAAATTAGTGATTGGGCTTTCTGTTTTATACGCCATCGTCATTATTCAACGCCAGATTATGGAGCCGAAAATTGTCGCCACTAATGTTGGACTCGACCCGCTTCTTACACTAATTGCCCTGTTTGTTGGTCTTAAGTTGTTCGGATTTATTGGCTTGATTGCGGGTCCTGTTTTGCTTGTTGTCATCAATGCACTGCAAAACGCAGGGGTGTTCCGCGATACGTGGGAGTTTATTAAGGGACAACCACCGTCTACTCCATCATAAATATCTACATTAATACGGTAAAAAAGAAAAAAAGCAGATAAGCGACAGCTTTCTGCTTTTTTCTTTATATTTATCAAAAACGATTGAAATTAAAAATCTTAAACTGCCCTGTCTGTATTTTTCTAAATAACCAAATTTTAAGGAGCTGTCGCGCGATGATACGCGTGCCAGGAAAGAGCAGAAAGAATCCCAAAATATCCGTAAAAAATCCAGGGGTTAGCAGTAAAAGCCCTCCGGCAAAAATACAGATTCCATCAAGAATCGCATCCCCCGGAAGTTGTCCCTGACTCATCTGCATTTGCGCCATCCGAAATACTCGCAATCCCTGCTGACGCGCAAGCCATGCCCCGCCAACTCCAGTTAAAATACAGAAAAGAATCGTCGGAATCCAGCCAATTCCTTGTCCGACTTTAATAAACAGCCAGATCTCAAGCGTCGGAATAACGAGCAGCAGTACAAGCAAAATACGCAGCATACGTTTTCCTCCTCATTTTTATACCCGTTCATACCGTTTCATGATCTCATATAGCTCAGGCATTTTCTTTTCAATTCGAACCGGCTTAAGTTCAGTCGTCGTCCAAATATGGTGCGTTTCACCTGTTACGAGCAGTTCGTGATCAGACAAGCGGCGAATCTCATAACCAAAAACAAGCCGTACCCTTTCACATTTGACAACCTGTGTCCGTATTAGCAGCTCTTCATCATAGCGAGCTGCTTTTTTGTATTTCAAGTTCGTCTCAGACAGCGGAAGCATGAAGCCAAGATCTTCGAAGCGGCGATACGCGTATCCGATATCTCGAATCAGCTCGGTACGTCCAACTTCGAACCAGATCAAATAATTGGAATGATACACGACCTGCATCTGGTCTGTGTCCGCATATCGCACACGGACCGTTGTTTCAAACCATTTTCCATTCTCTTCTGTCATGCTTCCTCCACGTCCTTTTTATAAAATACGGGCGAAGCCGGAATAAATATGGCCCGTCATCGCATCCACCGTTACTTCATCCCCGTCTGCAAACAATTCGGCCGCATTATGTACACCAACAACGACCGGAATGCCAACACTCAGACCAACAACTGCCGCATGTGACGTTAACCCGCCTTCTTCTACAATCAGCGCACTTGCTTTTTCAATCAATGGCATCATCTCACGGTCTGTGCTAGTGGCAACAAGTACGAATGGTCCTTCTGGAAGTAGTGGAAGTTCAGCATTTGCTTTCACATTCAATACATGTCCCGTTGCCGCTTTCCGGCCAATGCCCTGTCCGCGTGCGGTTACATCACCAACAACGTGAACTTTAAGCAAGTTCGTCGTACCTGGCTCCCGTACCGGAACACCGGCTGTAATAATAACAAGGTCGCCGCTCTTTACGAGACCAGCTTGCATCGCCGTTTTCACCGATGTATCCAGCATTTCATCTGTTGTGCCAGATGCTTGTGACTGTACCGGAATGACGCCCCAGACAAGCGCTAGCTTACGGCATATATGAGCATGTGGTGTAACAGCAACGATCGGAGCTTTCGGACGGAACTTGGATACCATACGTGCGGTATGTCCACTCTCTGTTGCCGTAATAATCGCCTGTGCATCCAGGTCAAATGCGACATTCGCAACGGCCTGACTAAGCGCATCTGGGATGAGCATCTGCTTGCGGCTTGACTGTGTATGAAGAATTTCATGATACGCAAGCGCCGCTTCGGTCCGTTCGGCAATCCGGTTCATCGTCTGAACGGCTTCTACTGGATATTTACCAGCCGCTGTCTCACCTGACAACATAATCGCGTCCGTTCCATCAAAAATGGCATTCGCTACATCGCTTGCTTCCGCCCGTGTCGGACGTGGATTGCGCTGCATCGAATCAAGCATTTGTGTCGCTGTAATCACCGGCTTGCCGACCTGATTGCATGTATAGATTAGCTCTTTCTGCACAAGCGGCACTTCTTCTGCCGGAATCTCAACGCCAAGATCGCCACGCGCTACCATGAGACCGTTCGATACAGCAAGAATGTCTGCCGCATTTTTAACCCCTTCATGGTTTTCGATTTTGGAGATAATTTGAATCGAAGCGCCGTGACGTTCTAAAATTTTACGGATTTCCAGCACATCTTCCGGCTTGCGCACGAATGATGCTGCAATGATATCGATGTTTTGTTTAATCCCGAACTCGATATCTTGTGCATCTTTTTCCGTAATACCTGGCAGACCAATCTGAACGCCTGGCACGTTGACACCTTTGCGATCTTTCAGCGTACCGCCATTAAGAATGCGACAGTGAATGTCCGGTCCTTCTACTTTTTCAACTGTTAGTCCGATAAGACCGTCATCAATAAGAATCGTAGACCCTGGATGCACATCATTTGGCAGTCCTTCATACGTAATGGAAACACGCTTCTCATTGCCGCGAATCTCTTCAGCTGTAAGGACGATCATTTCCCCTTCTTTCAGTTCCACCGATGGCTGATCCAGAAGGCCAGTACGAATTTCCGGACCTTTTGTATCAAGTAGAATGGCAATGTTTTTGCCGAGTTCGGATGCTGCCTGACGAATCGCTGTAATACGCGCCGCATGTTCTTCATGTGTGCCATGGGAGAAATTCAGACGGGCAACGTTCATTCCGGCCTTCATCAATTCTTTCAGGGTGTCAATCGATTCACTTGCTGGACCAATGGTGCAGACGATCTTCGTTTTTCGCATTGTTTGTTTCGGACCTCCCTAGATAGATTGTGTTACAGCATATTGTCCTATCGCTTTATATTTGTTGTAGCGGTCCGCTACTCGTTCCTCACGATTCATTATATCAAGTTCTGCGAGATGACGGGTGATCACTTCACGTAAAGCTGATGCAGTCTGTTCCAAATTACGGTGTGCTCCACCGAGCGGTTCTGGTACAATCTCATCTACAACTCCTAGTTCACGCAAATCACGGGCCGTAATTTTCATCGTCTCCGCTGCACGCTGTGCCTGGGATGCATCCTTCCAGAGCAGGGCTGCCGCACCTTCTGGGGAGATTACGGAGTAAAAGGAGTTCTCTAGCATTAACAAACGATTGCCAACGCCAAGCGCCAATGCGCCACCGCTTCCTCCCTCCCCGGTTACGATGCAGATGATTGGAACACCGAACGACGCCATCTCACGCAAGTTACGCGCGATTGCTTCACTCTGTCCGCGCTCTTCTGCTGCCATCCCCGGATATGCACCTGTTGTGTTAATAAAACAGATGATCGGGCGGTCGAATTTATCCGCCTGCTGCATAAGGCGAAGCGCCTTGCGATACCCTTCAGGATGCGGCATTCCGAAGTTACGCGCGATATTATCCTTCGTATCTTTCCCTTTCTGATGCCCCATCACGGTAACCGGACGACCGTTAAACTTGGCAATGCCTGCAACAATGGCCGCATCATCCCCATACAGTCGGTCTCCATGCAGCTCGATAAAGTCCGTACATAATGCGTTAATAAAATCCAACGTGGTTGGACGTTCCGGGTGGCGTGCCACCTGTACCCGCTGCCACGGTGTAAGTCCTTCGTATATATCCTGCGCCAATGTCTTTGCCCGCGCTTCAAGTTTCGTAATCTCGTCGCTTAAATCAATGTCTTTCTCACTGGTAAAGCGGCGCAGCTCTTCAATTTTGGCATTCAGCTCGAGGAGCGGTTTTTCAAAAGGAAGTTCTCCAGCCATTAGTTTGTCCCCCTTACCGTATGCATATCGAGAATTTTACCAAGTGTATCGCGCATCTCTTTACGCGGAAGAATCCGATCAAGCTGCCCCTTCTTCAATAGGAACTCTGCAGTCTGAAAATCTGGTGGCAGCTCCTGTCGAATCGTCTGCTCAATAATGCGACGTCCTGCAAATCCGATCAATGCCCCTGGCTCTGCGAAGTTGTAGTCGCCAAGCGATGCAAAACTTGCTGATACACCACCGGTTGTTGGATTAGTCATAATCGAAATGTACAGTCCACCTGCCGCACTCAACTTAGCAAGTGCTGCACTCGTTTTTGCCATCTGCATCAAGCTTAAAACACCTTCCTGCATACGAGCGCCGCCTGATGCGGAGAACAGAAGGAACGGATATTTTTTCTCAATCGCCTGCTCGATGGCACGGGCTATTTTCTCTCCCACGACAGAACCCATGCTTCCCATTCGAAAACGAGAATCCATCACAGCAATGACAACCGGATATCCCTTAATTGTCCCTTCCCCCGTCAGAATGGCTTCAGATAAGCCGGACTTCTCTCGGTCCTGATTTAGTTTATCCACATAACCTGGGAATCCAAGTGGGTCCGCTGACAGAAGATCGGCATCATACTCAAAGAAATGACCCTCATCCAGCGTGGTCGCAATTCTTTCAAATGCATTCATTGGAAAGTGATGGGCACAAGCCTGGCATACTTTCAGATTTTTTTCGAGTTCGCGTGTATACGTAATCGCGCCGCATTTTGGACATTTTACCATCAGCCCTTCCGGCACTTCTTTCGGCTCGACTTTATCCGTCTCACCCGTTACTTGCCCACTCTGCACCGTGGCATAGCGTCTTTTTTTATAAAAAATATCTTTCAACATTACTTAACACCTCTCTTGTGGCATTCCTGAAGAATAAAGACCGATCGAGCCCGTCATTCTTCTTACCCAAATATGTATCGCCTCGTCTATAAAATACTGTTTTCCAGATGAAGCGCCATCCGCATAACCGCTAGATTCTCATCCCCTGCTCGAATCGCCTCAAGAATTGCTCGATGTTCCTCAAGCGCTTCCTCGGCACGACCTTCACGCGCAAGCGAGGTTTCCCGCACAGTCTTACTGTATTCGATAAGCGGCACCCAGATTCGATGCAAAACGGAGTTGCGACTGGAGCGGCAGATCGTACGGTGGAATAAATAATCTTCCTCTGTCGGAATCCGCCCAGCCTCAATCGCCTGCTCAGCAGACTGGATGATTCGATCCATCTCTCGGAAGTGACGCTCACTTCCCCGCCTGCAAGCCAACCGCACCGCATCAAGCTCCAGAATTGTACGCATCTCTACTACATCATTTCTTGTCTTAAAGTCCTTTAATACATACACACCAATTAGATCAATCAGTTTATTATGACGATAATGCTGCAGAAATGTACCTTCGCCTCTGCGCGTTGTAATCAATCCGAGCAGTTCAAGTGCCCGAAGTGCTTCGCGCACAGAAGAGCGACCAACAGCAAGTCGATCAGACAATTCTCGCTCTGATGGAAGCTTATCCCCCGGCTTAAGGCCGTCCTCTTTAATAATACGGTTAATCTCAAGCAAAATCTCCTGATAGACTTTTCGTTTTTCCGGAAGCAGCGGCATCCGTCTCCCCCTCCTCTTCCGTATCACCCTATTTCAGAAACGGCAAAAAGGAGGATGAATCCCCCTTCTGCTCGCTTGCTTATCGCGTGCTTTCAGCCTGCATTTTTTGTTGTAGCTGCTTCGGATCAATCTCCTGTCGTGCTACCTCCGTTTCAATCGCTGCCTGAGCGACGGCCGCCGCTACATGAGGAGCGACCCGTGTATCAAATGGCGATGGAATGATATAGTCCGCTGACAGTTCCTCTTCGCTGATGAGCTCAGCAATCGCACGGACTGCAGCAAGCTTCATCGCTTCGTTAATGTCTGTTGCCATCACTTCAAGTGCACCACGGAAGATACCTGGAAATGCGAGTACGTTGTTCACCTGATTTGGGAAATCAGAACGTCCGGTTCCCACAACGGCTGCACCCATTTCTCGTGCTAACTCAGGCATAATTTCTGGTACCGGATTTGCCATTGCAAAAATGATTGGGTTCTCATTCATACTCTTCACCATTTCCGGTGTAACTGAGCCCGCTACTGATACGCCAATGAATACGTCCGCACCTTTCATCACGTCTTCTAGCGTGCCCTCTGCTCGCTTATGATTTGTAATGCGAGCGATGCTATCTTTAACCGGGTTCATACCGAACGGACGCCCTTCATAAATCGCACCCTTAGAGTCACACATGATCACGTCTTTTACACCCATCGACAGCAGAAGCTTAATAATAGCAATTCCCGCCGCACCTGCGCCGTTTGCTACTACCAGGATGTCCTCCATTTTCTTGCCAGTAAGCTTGAGTGCATTAAGTAGACCGGCTGCCGTTACAATCGCTGTTCCATGCTGATCATCATGGAATACTGGAATATTTAGCTCTTCTTTCAGGCGTTCTTCAATCTCGAAGCAGTTCGGAGCTGCAATATCTTCGAGATTAATGCCGCCAAATGTCGGTTCAAGATATTTCACAGTCCGAATGATTTCTTCCGGGTCCTGCGTATTTAAGCAGATCGGGAACGCGTCCACGCCTGCGAATGATTTAAACAGTACCGCCTTGCCCTCCATTACTGGCAACGCGCCTTCCGGTCCAATATTGCCAAGACCGAGCACCGCTGATCCGTCTGACACGACTGCTACCATGTTACCTTTAGACGTATAATCATATACTTTTTTCGTATTATCAAAAATATCTTTACAAGGCTCTGCAACGCCCGGTGAGTATGCAAGGCTCAGATCATATGCGCTCTCAAGTGGCACTTTGGATTCGACACGGATTTTCCCGCGATTTTCTGTATGCAACTGTAATGCTTTTTCTCTCATGTTTGGCACCTTCTGAACACTCCTTCATCACACAATCCTGGTTATCAGTGGTCTGACCACTTGTTTGGATATGTTTTCATTATACCAGAAGGTTGCCGTGTGTAAACAGGAGGAAAAGAAGCCCCGCAAGCTTCTCGGGGCAAATTTACCTAGTTTTTACAACCACCAAGCCTTTTCCTACAATTTTCTCAATATTCCTAATAATTTCACTCGTTACGGATATTTTATACGCATCAGCAAGGCGCACCGTACGTTTGGAAGCGGCATAATACAACAATACACAGGAATCGCCTGGATGCTCGCGGAGTTGATCACGAAGCTCAAGCATACGAGCTGGTTCAGCTTCCATTTCAGGAGTAATCTTGATAAAGATTGTTTGTTGCTCGGGGCTATTCGCAGGCATTTGTGCCGCCACATCCGACAGTTTTGCGATATGATCGGCAATACATTTTGTTTCATTGCCTTGATGCTCGATTTTCCCTTCAACAAGTAAAACTTCTCCTCGTTCTAAGACCGATATCGCCTGATCATACACACCTGGGAATACCACAATTTCTGTCCGAGAACGCCAATCTTCTAACTGGACAAACGCCATTGGCCGCCCTTTTTTGGTTGTAATGCGCCGAACCGATGCTACGATACCGGCAAGCCGAATGGACTTTTTATTCGGGATGTCCATCAACTGATGCAACGGTGTAATGCTCGGATGCAAACACAACTCCCTGTACTCATCAAGCGGATGACCGGATAAGTGTAAGCCAAGCAATTCTTTCTCCTGCTCAAGCAGCTCCTGACGTGTCCATGGCAGCACATCTGGTAGATCAGGTGGCAGATCAGCATCCTGTTCGTCGTCGGTGCCAAGCAAGTTCATCTGCTCGCCCGTCTCTACCAGTCTCCGCCTGCGTCCACTCCATTCGAGTGCCGTCTCCAATCCCGCTGCTAAAGAAGCACGATGACCCGGCAAACAATCGAATGCTCCCGAACGAATGAGTGCTTCCAGCACACGGCGATTGCACACCCGAACATCCAGCCGGGAACATACATCTACCAGACTAATAAATTCTCCATTCTCGCGCTCCGCTAGAATATGCCGAATCGCCTGTACACCGACATTTTTAATTGCCGTAAGTCCGAAACGAATTCCCCCATTTTCTACCCGAAAGCCGCTTCCGCTCCGATTCACATCCGGAGGTAGTACAGAAATTGAATGACGTCTGCACTCCTCAATATATTCAGCCACTTTGTCCATATTCCCCTGCGCGATGGTGAGCAAGGCTGCGAGAAATACAACCGGGTAATTCGCCTTCACATACGCCATCCGATAAGAAATCAGCGCATACGCTGCGCTATGACTCCGGTTAAAACCATAATCCGCAAAGCGGACAATCAAATCGTACAGTTCGTTCGCCAACTTTTCCTCATAGCCATTCCTAACTGCACCTACTACGAATGCGGTACGCTGTTCCGCCAGCAGCTCCCGCTTCTTTTTACTCACGGCCCGCCGTAAAAGGTCCGCTTCTCCGAGCGTAAAGCCCGCGACCGCCGATGCGATTTGCATGATTTGTTCCTGATACAAAATATACCCATACGTATGCTGTAAAATCGGTTTAAGCACTGGGTGCAAATAAACGACTGCCCGCTCCCCGTGCTTCGCTGCTGCAAAATCCGGGATAAATTCCATCGGACCCGGACGGAACAATGCCAGTACTGCGACAATATCTTCAAATTCAGATGGCTTCACAATACGCAGTGCATGGCGCATACCGGATGATTCAAGCTGAAAGACCCCAGCCGTATCCGCCGTCGCAAGCATCTCGTATGTACGCGCATCATCAAGCGGAATCGCTGTGAGATCAAGGGCTACGCCTTCCTGCTCTTCAATCATCTGCGCCACCTGTTCGAGGAGCGTTAAGTTACGCAGACCGAGAAAGTCCATTTTAAGCAGCCCAACAGCTTCTAGCGACTCCATCGCATACTGCGTTAGGGCGATCCCGCCATTCCCTTCTTGAAGCGGCACATATTGCGTCAGAGGTTCACGTGAGATGACAACACCGGCCGCATGTGTAGAAGCGTGGCGCGGCAGCCCCTCAAGCGCTTGCGCCCAGCTAAGCAGCTTGGCTACCTGCGGGTGCTCATCCATCATATTGCGAAGTGCGTTTGTTTTCTCGATAGCGCCACGAAGTGTAATCCCAAGCTCATTTGGGATGAGCTTGGCTACTTTGTCTACCATTGCATTCGGAAGCCCAAGTGCTCGTCCAACGTCCCGCACCGCCGCCCGTGCGGCCAGTGTACCAAATGTAACAATTTGAGCAACCCGATCCGTCCCGTATTTCTCCGCCACATATGCGATAACTTCATCACGCCGATCATAACTAAAATCAACATCAATATCGGGCATGCTGATGCGTTCTGGATTCAAAAACCGCTCGAATAGCAGGTGGTAGTGTACCGGGTCAATATCGGTAATCCGCAGGACATAAGCAACCAGACTGCCTGCTGCTGATCCCCGCCCCGGTCCAACCGCAATCCCTTGCTCTCTAGCAAAGCGAATAAAATCCCAGACAATGAGAAAATAGTCTGCAAAGCCCATCCGATTGATGACATCAAGCTCATACGTAAGCCGCTCCTGCACCTGTCCGCTTGGCTGCATGCCGTATCGCTCCCGCACTCCCTCTTCACACCGCTCGCGCAAGTACTCGACTGCCGACATCCCTGCTGGCGTCTGAAACTTCGGAAGTATGGTCTCACCAAGCGGAATCTCAACCTGACAACGCTTCGCAATGCGTACCGTATTCTCAAGCGCCTCGGTTAAAAACACAAACAGCTCACTCATCTCCGCTGGGCTTTTCAAATAATACTCTCGTGTCAGATAACGTTCTCGACTATCATCCGTCACCGTCTTGCCTTGTCCAATACACAGCAATACATCAAATGCTGCTGCGTCTTCCGTATTCACATACCGTACGTCATTCGTTGCCACAAGCGGGATTTTCGTCAAACGGCTTAACTCGGTTAGACGATAGTTCACTATTTTTTGCTCTTCCAAAAGATGATCCTGAATCTCCAAATAGAAGTTACCTGCTCCAAACCACGCCTCGTATCGCTGTGCCACCGCAGTCGCTCCTGCTGTGTCACCTGCTGCGAGCAATTTGCTAATCAGCCCCCTACTGCCGCCACTTAGCACAATGATTCCACCTGCAAATTCTACAAGCCGTGACTCCGGAATCGCTGGACTGCGATAGCCGGCTATATGGGCGATTGATAGCAGGCGCATAATGGAGCGGTAGCCCTCCAGTGTTTCAGCCAAAAGAATTAGTTCATGTCCGTCTATAGGCTTCCACTCCTCACCAGGCAGCACCGTAATCTGTACTCCAATAATCGGCTGAATACCCGCTTTGCGGCACGCTTTGTAAAATGGAATGACCCCGTACATGACAGATGTATCCGTAATCGCAAGCGCCGACATCCCTAGCTCCTGCGCCCTGCTCACCAGACTTTCTACACGGGCCGTACTTTCAAGCAAGCTGTACTCACTATGTACATGCAAGTGGACAAATGTTTCGGTCTGCATCGTATCTCCTCCCCGCCTATTATTCTGCTTTCTATTATACGCTACACAAAGCACAGAGACAGGCATTCATATTTGTCCTACCTCTCCCATACATATAGCAAGAAGAGGAGGGGAACGGATGAATCAAGAAATAATTGCCCGGCTAATCTCTGGTATGGTTATGCATTTTTTTGTGGCATATGGCATCGTACTTGGCGGCTCGATCATGGCAGGAATCGCAGCAGTACTCACCAGACAGCCTCCATTTCAGGAAATGGCCGACTATGCCCTCAAACTCAAAATCTGGGGGCTTGTCGGAGCACTTGACGGCACGTTTGATTCGTTCTTGCAAATTGAAAAAGTATTTGCCGCCGGAAGTATGTCACCCATTATTCGGCAAATTATTTTTATTCTGAGCGCATTTATGGGAGCGGACACATGCACCCGTATGGTTCGGTGGCTTGTGCACGGCGATGTATTGTGAGAGTTCCATCAGCTCGTTTGTTTAGCCGCTATATTCAATTTATTATCCTATTTCTATTTGGCGTTCTAATAGGGATGAGCACATTTCTTCTGCTGCTTGGCAATGAACTAGATGCCCTGCATCTTAAAACACGCAAGTTAGAAAATCAAAATGTCTTGTATGCAGAACGCATTACCGAACTAGAAGAAGCCGAGCGAAATATGATTCAAAAACAAAAAAATGTCGTAAAAGACATCATTATTCACCTGTCAGCACCCAATGAATTCATCAAAGCAGATCTTGAAAAACGGCTTATGACTGATTTATTTTTTCTTAAAGGAAAACCATTAGACTATGTTACCGGGTTTCATGAAGGCATTATTCGCATGATTGCCGAGCGAACGTATACAATCGAAACCAAAATGTATAAAATTCAACTCACCACACTTGTCATCACCCCTACTGCTCACCTCTATTTAACTGCTCGTGAAGTCAAAGGATAGCACTCGCAAATGGATGAAATCTTTTGTAAAATGATAAATATCGTGTTCTATGCTATCAAACATGTGCAGGAGGGGTTTCATATGGTTATTAGTCCTAGGGAAATGGCTCGCACTAAAGTTGAGCAATTAAAAAATGGTCTTTCTGCTTTCTCAGAAACACAGGAAGTAACGGAGCTGATCGAACGGTACATCAAAGAGGAACAACTCAATGTGCTCATCGATCGGACCTCACTTGGCTGCTGGTTTATTCCAGCCACAAAAGCAAATGAACCGGCCTCACAATAAACGATAAGCCGATGCTTTTCTCAACGAACGTCGAGAGAGCATCGGCTTTCTTATTTCCCACTTTTATACGTAACAATACTCTGCCCGCAGTGCCAGTTCAATCATGACGGGTTGTCACACTCTCCCTCTTCGCCCCGTACCATTTGAACGCCAAGCCCCGGTACATCCGGCAGCGTCATCTGACTTCCTGCATATACTACACCACCTACAATGCAGTCATGACGCAGCATAAGCGGAGCGTCAAAATCAAAACGTGTAATGTTTCGTTTCGCCCCGGCGAAATGTGCGGCGGCAGTTACCGCCAGGCGTGATTCAATCATGCTGCCCATCATACATTCCATGCCGCTTTCTTCCGCCATCGCATTGATGATCTGCGCCTTATAGATGCCTCCCGTTTTCATCAACTTCACGTTCAGCATGTCTGCTGCACGCATCTGAATAATTGCCAATGCCTGCTGCGGTGTAAAAATACTCTCATCCGCCATCACGGGCGTATCCACCGCATCCGTGACGGTTTTCATCCCAACTAGGTCATGCGCCTTTACGGGCTGCTCCACAATTTCAATATCTAGCCCCATGTCTTCCATTTTCCGAATCGAACGGATGGCCTTTTTCACTTCCCAGCCTTGATTAGCATCCAAACGAATTTTGATATGCGTACCAATTCGACGGCGAATTTCCTTAATCCGCTCCACATCACGTTCAATCTCATCTTTGCCTACTTTAATTTTGAGCGTCGTAAATCCCTGACGTACATACGCTTCTGCATCGTCTCCCATTTCATCTGGTGCATTCACACTTACCGTATAATCTGTCTCGATCTGTTTTTTGTGCCCGCCGAGAAATTGGTACAGCGGGAGATTGCACCGCTGGGCGATCAAATCATACAATGCCATATCCACCGCTGCTTTTGCACTGCTGTTCCCCACCATAGCCTGATGCAGCAAATGAAATACCTGCTCATACGTAAGCAAGTTTTGCCCGATGAGCTGCGGGCGAATCGTATGCATAATGGCAGATTCAATACTTGCGAGGCTATCACCCGTAATCACGACCGTCGCCGGTGCTTCGCCAAATCCTGTACGTCCGCAGTCGGTCCTTACTTGCACAATGATTGATTCCGCATGAGTGACGGTACGAAGTGCTGTTTTGAATGGTTTCTTCAGGGGAACGGACTGGCGCCGTACCTGAATATCTGTCAGTATCATTACGCATCCCCCCTACTGCAGAATATATATGCCTTGTGGTCGGAAGATACATCTTATTCTTCTATAATCATCCGCTAAACTCTGTGGTATTGTTATGAAAAAGCACCTTTTTTGGGAAATCACATGATTGGAGGGGATTTTCTATATGGAAGCAACTGCAACTTCACAAAACGAACGGCTGGTTTCGCTTGATAGTATCCGTGGATTTGCTCTACTCGGCATTTTTCTTGTGAACATGCCCGCTTTTCATTCCCCTGATTTTATTCGACAGCTCTATACACTACCAGAACATCTTTCCCCGCTTGATCAGCGAATCCGGTTATTCTTTGACCTTTTTATCCAAACGAAATTTTATACGATCTTCTCGTTTTTATTCGGTCTTGGTTTCTATATTTTTATGCATCGCGCCGAAAAGCGCGGCCACAATATATACAAACTATTTTCCCGTCGTCTATGTATTCTGTTTGTTATTGGCCTGATTCATCTTGTTTTTCTTTGGTTTGGGGACATTCTGCATCTGTATGCACTGACTGGATTTTTACTACTGCTGTTTTACAAGCGAAGTAATGCCGTCATTCTTGGATGGGCATTCGGCCTATTAATTTTGTATTATGGACTACTTTCACTTCAGCTACTTATTGATCCAGCTTCTCTTCTCGCATCACAGACAATCGGTGCCGAAAAGCTGGCAGAAGCTGTACGGATATATCAGGATGCCTCCTATACGGAGTGGTTAGCTTATCGGATAAACACAGAAATCCCTTATATTTTGGATAGCATTCTACTACAAATTCCAGCGATTCTTCCGTTATTTTTATTTGGTCTGTATGCCGGACAGTGTGGAATCTTTCAGGATCTGGCCCGTAATCGAATCGTTGTGAAACGCGTCTGGATGGTAAGTTTTCTACTTAGCATACCGCTTACAATCTGGGCCGCGCTTGTTCATACAGGTTCCTTCAGCGGCACAACACAGCCCTTCCTACAAGATGTAGTCATTGGTCTAAATGGTTTACCACTTTGCTTTTTTTATATGTCATCACTTGTTCTACTACTAGACAAAAAGCATTGGCAGAAGTGGCTTCGTCTGCTTAGCTTCACCGGACAGATGGCGCTGACGAACTATTTACTACAAACTATTCTGTCTTTAAGTATCATATTCGGCTTTGGCCTGTTTAACCGGATGAGCTTAGCAACCAGTCTTTTACTTTGTCTTGTCTTATATGTAGGCCAAGCCTATTTCAGTTCGTTTTGGCTCAAGCGATATTATTTCGGCCCGGCTGAATGGCTCTGGCGCACACTGACATACGGGCGCATGCAATCGTTCAGGCGCCTGTATGTACTAGGAGAAGAAAAGACGGAGCAGGAGCAACGACTGAACTAAGGGTGGCTATACTGTATATCCTTTTTTCGAATCTACCATAATCGTTAACACGTTTTTCGTTTGATCAAATGCAATCGCAGGTTCACCACTGTCGTAATACCACCACTTTTGTACGATGCCGTCCAGATCATTTTCTATAACAAAAAGATTAAGTTCTGCTTTTAAGTCCATAATCTCTTCAACTAGATCTGGGCGATTAACTTCAATGGTGAACTTCCACTTATCCGAATGCGGCTCCAATGCATACCCAAATTGATGCTGAATCGAATCCAATAGCAATCGGCTTCCAATAGCATGTCTGATGTAAAAATGAGGTTGTTTCGTCATCATTAACTCCTTTTCTCCTTATGCAGTGTAATGTAAAAAAAGACCATCTTCACAGCGATGGTCTTTCTTATGGCTTGCTACCAATACGATACGACGTGTCCGTATTCTTATGGCAAATCAATCAGCATGAAGTGTGCATCTGCCTTCGCTTCGATTTTCAGGTCTGATACTCCAGTAATTCTCGCTGAGTCTCGTCTTGTTAATCTGGTTTGCCCATTTAACATCAGCTCTCCTTCTATCACAAACAAAAAGATTTTACGGTTTGCTGCTTGTTGAAAGGATACGGTTTGCTTAGCTTCCACTTCGGACAAATAAAGTGTCAGGTCCTGATGAATAAAAGCGATATCGTCTGACTTAATACGATTCGAAACAACAGGCAGCAATTTATTTTTCATCGCCGCTTGATCGTATGCCTTTTGCTCATACGAAGGCGCAAGCCCTTTGGCTTCCGGCATAAACCAGAGCTGCAGGAAATTCACTTCCTCTGTGTCAGACGGATTAAATTCCGAGTGAACAACTCCGGTTCCAGCGGTCATCCGTTGAATCTCACCCGGACGAAGCACTTCAGCACCGCCCGTACTATCCTGATGCTTTAGCTGACCTTTTAGAACAATGCTAACAATCTCCATATCGCGGTGCGGATGGGCTCCGAATCCATTGTCTGGTGCCACAAAGTCATCGTTTAATACGCGAAGCGGTCCAAATTGCAAATTGTTCGGATCATAGTAATCAGCAAATGAAAAACTATGCGATGTTTTTAACCATCCGTGATTCGCTGTAAAACGGGATTCTGCGGGATAAACTTGTATCATAATATAATCCTCCTTATATACATATACAATTTAATTATTATCATTTAATAATTCTTGAATTCGAGATAATTACACAAAAAAATTTATGTTACATCTTTAGCATAATAACCAAGCTTCTTCAAAAGCGGAATGATTGTTTCTTTCTCCTTAGAATCCAATCCACCAAGTATCTCTTGAATGGCTTTGCGGTGTGTTGGAAAAATAGTCTGCATCAATTCCCTACCTGCTTCTGTAATGACCGCATACGTAACTCGTCTGTCTTCTGGACATGGCTTTCGTTCCAAAAGTTTTTTATCCTCTAGTTTGTCAACGACATACGTAATACTCCCGCTTGCTAGCAGCACTTTTTTGCCGATATGCTGAATTGGCTGGTCCCCTTTATGATACAGCAATTCAAGCACGGCAAATTCAGTCGGATTTAAGCCATATCCTCTCATGTCTTCCGTTACATGATCCATAATCACCCTGTATGCTCGTGACAGCACAATAAGCAGCTTCAAAGATAGATCTGTTTCATTTACTCCGTTTTCGGTACACATATTCATTCCAACCCTTTAATCTATTTATCTTGAATTCGAGATAATTGTAAATAAAAAAAGACATACTGTCAATAGAGTTGATCCATTGGTATACCCCAGTATTTTAGGTATCGATCTGTTATGTTTTTCTTATAAGGATAGAGAGTGACATTTGTTGATTTCTTCGATCTCTTCTAGCAAATAAGGCTAGTATCCGGTACAGACTCTTCCATAATTACATAGATATACAAGTATACTATCACTCCACATATGGAAGGGGACATATACGATGGAAAAAGAAACAGCTCCATCTTATCTTCACTCGTTAGCCGGAAGAGTTGTACGCGTTTATAAAGGTGGGCCGGAATCTCGGATGGGCTATATAGTAGAGGTAAAACCAGAACATCTGGTTTTATTTAATGATGAAGATGGATTCCTATACTACAACACTAACCACATCAAAAGCGTATGCGATAGCTCACAAGATGATCTCAAAGACAAATTACTGCAAAAGTCTACCACAAACGAAAAAGACACTTCAGAACACCTCCCTCACATTCAAGCGGAAAGCTTTTGGGATGTTCTAAAAACGATGGAAGGGCATACGGTTCGGATTAATAGAGGTGGACACCACTCTAAAGTAGGACGCCTAGTATCTGTGAAAGATGATTATTTAGTTTTAGAAACGGAAAAAGATGGCCTACTGTATTACTATATTCATCATATTAAAAGCGTAAGTGGGTCCAAAAAGCAGGAAAAACTAACGCTTAAAATGATGCTTGAGGGCAATCTAGCCCAAGCGGATGCTTCTGAAACAATGCCCCACGCTAAAGCAGAGAACATGGAAAGTCTCTTACAAGAATTACAATATCGCTGGGTACGCATCAATGGTGAAGGACCAGAAAGTATCGAAGGTGTACTGTCTGACAACTCAGCATCCAGCTTAACAATCGTCGCAAATCAGCACGTGTACCAAGTTCCACTGTTTCACATTCGTACAATCAGCCAGACAATTGCTCAAGTGAGCAGCGATGACAAAGCAAATAAAAATGAAGCAAACTCTGCTGCTAAAACTTCTTCTACTAACAATGAAAAGGGAGATTCCACGAATAAGCAAACTGCTAACACCAAACAAAATAATAAACAAGACGATAGCAAGAAACAGGAAAATGGCAAAAAGAAAGAGGAAGCGAACAAGGCAGAAAAGGTAGAGGAGAAAAAACACGACGATAATACACAAAAAAATGATAGAAAAAAGCCGGAAAACGAAACAGCGGAAAAACAGGGCGATAGCCAAAAGAAGTCTGCCGAAAAGAAGGTAAAAATGAAAAAAGCAGAAAAGGAAGAGCTTACACCAGCTGTATTTCCCGCAAATTCGATGCTCCAACAAACTGTGGAATTTATAAGCAAGACATTAAATATTGCCCTCAATAATTTTACTGGATTAGACCGTTAACACATCAAGATTTGCACATTGATAAACAGACAGAATGTTATGGGCGCCTTGATTGCTACTGCACCAAGCGCCCCCATTAGAATACGTATAAGTCCGTCATGCTTATACGTATAGATCGAATGGTTATTTTGAGGAAAGGAATATTTCTATGAACAGTCTGTCTACCCTGCTTGGAAAACCAATCACCGTGGAATTATCAGGAAAAATAATTCATACAGGGATTTTAAACGATTATGGTAGAGATATTATTATTCTGTATAATGGTCAACAATTTCTTTATATTCCGATGGTACATGTTCAATCGTTTCAACTAAGTCAAAGAAATGACATACAAACTGTAGGCTCAGATGAAAAAACTCTTGAACAGACCAATTCTCAAATCTCATACCGCAGTATTTTAAATAATGCACGAGAAGTATTTGTCGAGGTTTACGTTACAGGTACCCAATCGATCCACGGATATATTAAAAACGTTCTCTCTGATTATATCGTTTTTTACTCCCCGATTTATAAAACAATGTACATTTCGCTGCAACACTTAAAATGGCTAATTCCATATCCTACCGATAAAATTCCATATTCACTTGATCAAGGCTTTTTTACTAATAAGCAATCAGATCTTACACTCTCGCGAACATTAAAGGAGCAATTAAAAAAGCTAGAAGGGAAAATGATCGTGCTTGATATGGGAAAAGAAGAGAACAAAGTAGGACTTCTCAATAAACTAGGCGATCATACGCTTGAATTAATAATCCCGTATGAAAAGAAACTGTACTGGAATCTTCAGCATCTCAAAATTATTTCTCTCTCTTAAATCTAGCGAATGAGCCCAATGTTTTCATGGGCTTTTTTCTTTTAACAACACTTATGAATACAATACACAAATTTACTTTTATGTATGATATTCATTAAACATTAAAAACTTTACTCCGATAATCAATATGATGGGAACATTCGTTACTTTATTTTTGAAAGAGGAGTTGAAGGAATGCGAGCTTTTAGAGCCGTACAGATGATTGTATTGTCCCTCATTGTAATTCTGGGATCTACTAGTTTTGGAGGCGTAACCGCCTTCGCCCAGGATGAAATATCACGTCTCGTTCTTAATAAGAACGACCTGAAAATGGATGTTGACAGTACACAGTCATTAACCGCAACCGCTATTTATTTAAGTGGAAAAACAGAAGATGTAACTGTGAAAACCGACTGGACTTCGAATACACCTGCTGTCGCAGATGTATATGCAGGTGTCGTTTCAGCCAAGTCAGAAGGTACTGCTGTACTTACTGCTACCTATATGGGGAAAACCGTTGTCGTCAATGTAAAAGTAAACAAAAAAGTAAAAGCACTCACCAGCACAAAGCAATCGCTTGATTTGCGTGCCGGAAGCTCCACGCAGGTTGAATTAACAGCAATCTATCAAGATGGAACAAGCGAAGACGTTACCAAAAAAGCTGATTGGGAAAGCGATACTAACTCTGTAATGGTAGTAAACGGATTGATCACAGGAGTTTCTGCCGGAACTGCTACCATCACAGCAAGTTATGGAAGTAAAACCGTTTTCATTCCGGTTAGCGTAGACGTTGCCAAGCGCATTGATGTAAACACAACTCAGGTCTCCCTGCTAGTAAAGGGAACCAAGAAAGTAACACTTACTGCTACCTATCCTGACGGAAAAGAGGAAGATGTTACTGAAAAAGCTGAATGGTCTACCGACAAAGCAAACGTAGCCGATGCATTAAAAGGAACAATTACGGGCTATGGCGTAGGAAAGGCAACCATCACCGCCAAATACGGCACAAAAACAGTAACCATTCAAGTTGATGTTGATCGCACTCTTAAACTCGATCTAAGTGAGCAGAATATCTTTATGAAAAGAAATGACACAAAAGAATTAAAGCTAACAGCAACATATCCCGATGGAACAACGAACGACATTACAGATCGGGCCACATGGTCTTCCAATAATGACAACATCGTAAGTGTATACAAAGGAAAAATTATTGCTACTTCTACAGGAGAAGCGATTATTACCGCTACCTATGGAGAAAAAACTGTATCGGCTACGATTAATGTCGAAACTCCTAGGAAATTAGAAGCAGACAAAGAGCTTCTTTCTTTAAAAAGTGGACAAACAGCGAAGATAAACCTTAGTTCCATCTATACGAACAACACACAAGAGACTGTTACGGATCAGGCAGAGTGGTCCATTGATAACGAAACCATAGCAGATGTCACAAAAGGGAATGTAACTGCTAAAAAGGCAGGACAAGCGACTATTACTGCCAAATACGGTGGGAAAAGCATTACCGTGAAAGTAGAAGTCGACATTCCGAATGTCATCACGCCTGATAAAAAGACCGTGAGTCTACCAATCGGTGGTGTTCAGTCAATCACGCTTACGTCCAGCTATCCTGATGGACATGCAGAAGATATTACGAGTAAAGCTGAGTGGAGCACCGCTTCCTCCGCCATCGCTGAAGTTCGGAATGGTGTCATTACAGGGGTTAGTACCGGTGCTACTACCATTACCGCTAAGTATGGTACACGAACTGCCACGATTCAAGTATCCGTAGGAGTGATGGATGGCTTAACAGCTTCTAAAACGCAACTACTCATGAAGCAGGGCAGCTCCGAGAACGTTATCGTAACGGCTAAATATGCTGACGGAAGCACAAAAGATGTTACAAAGGAAGCAACTTGGACAAGTTCCAATCCTAAAGTAGCAACAGTCGATGCTGGAAGCATCACCGCAGTTGCTTCCGGTGAAACTACAATTACTGCATCCCTTAACAGCAAAACCGTTAAAATTACGGTGCAAGTTGATCTCGCTAGTTCCCTTACTACGAACGTGCCTTTTGTCATTCTAAGCCTGGGAGAAACAAAACAAATCACGCTAACAGCCACTGATTCTCTGGGTACCAAAAAGGATGTAACCAAAGAAGCTGAGTGGTCAGTAAGTAATGTACGCAACGCTCAAGTGGTAGACGGACTTGTAACAGCCATCGGTAATGGAAGTATTAAAGTTACAGCTAAATACGGTGGTAAAACAATCTCCATCCCGGTTGAAATTAATGTCATCAGTAAACTAGAAGCGGATACACGATCAATCTCAACAAAAACAGGGAAAACTATTCAAATCAAACTTACAGCTACGCTTTCTGATGGCAGTACGCGTGACGTAACAACCAGTGCAGATTGGGCATCGGGCTCATATAATGTTGCGGATGTAACAAATGGTTTAGTATCAGCAACAGGATCCGGAAAAACGTCGATAGTCGCTAAGCTTAATGGAAGATCAATTTCCATTCCAATGGATGTCGACACGCTTAAATATTTAAAAACAGATGTAGTAAAAGTTACTTTAAAAACAGGGGCAACAAAGAACGTGAAAGCCATCGCTACCTATTACAGTGATGGGTTAGACGCTAATGTAACAAAGCCAGCTTTATGGACTAGCTCTAACATCATGATTGCCGATGTAAAAGATGGCGTTATTAAAGCAATAGGAAAAGGAACAGCTACAATTACTGTTTCGTATGCAGGAAAAACAACTAGAGTTTCTGTTACAGTTGAAGAATAAGTAAGGGGCTCCTCCTGTAGTTATCATGCTAAAAAGATGAAATATAAGGCAAAGACCATGCTTATTTAGTGTAATGCTGAATTTGAAGGCATGGTCTTTGTTTCTTATTCACATACCCTTCACCATAAAATAACAAATTCGACCTCCTCTTAATTTCATAAAAATAAGCCCAATCTTTTTATGGGCTTTTTCTCATTCTATTCATTTTTTCCGTAAATGATTAAGATACAATGAAATATCATCGACAATGATTTCCTCTGATTCGACTTCCTCAGTATATCTTAAAAAAAACAATTTTCATTCCCCATTCCCTCTCACTAATGCAGTAATCTTAAATATGTAATTCTTTTTTTAATCCCTCATTCGTTAGTACTTTTGACACCATAAGATTTAAATTACTAGCCAATGAAATCTCTTGGTTGCTAGAGGTGATTCGCACTACTGGTCGCTGTATGTGAGATTCGATACGCGTAACGATTGCGATCATATTATTATTCAAGGCGACCTTCATGCCAGGTGTATATGGAGGAACACTTCTAACAAACGCTTCAATAACAGAAGGTAGATATCCAACACCATTTTGCGTCATAATCATTTCAATCGCTTCATGCGGGGGCATGTTCTCTACAGACATAAGGTTTTCAAATAAGTTAGCTACAGCACAAACCTGGGCGATCTCCAAAAACTCACTTCCCTTAATGCCACGCGGATAACCAGTTCCATCCATCCGTTCATGATGCTGATAAGCAATATGAGCAGAAAGAAAACTAATCTCACGAACTTTCCTCAAAATTGAAAAACCTATTTCTGTATGCTCAATTTCTTTTGAATGGAGCTTTCCGATATCATGGAGCAAACATCCGATGGCTAAATCGTGCAATTGTAAATCATTATAGGACAATTTTTTAGATATCAATAAAGAAATCAGGGTAACATTTACAGCATGAGCATACGGGGATAATTCCGCAGGTAAGCTAGTGGAAGGGGTTAACATAATAGCACGCCGCTGCTTTACTTCCGCAACAAGCTTACGGGCAATAGACTGAAGGACACTGATTGGAAATAGTTGATTTGATGCTACTTTATCAAATATTTGTTTCAATCCCTGAATCATTTCGATCCACGTACGCATATCCAGCATTTCCTCAAGCGTAATGCCTTTTGATTCTTCATCTTCAATAATTAATGTCGTAATTCCCATATGCCGTAGTCTCTCTAGATATACAGGATGAACCCGATTTTCTGCCGCTAACAGAACCCTGCCTTTAGCATCATAAATCGGCTTTGCTAGTTTCATCTTGCTTTCTTGATACTGGGATATATGGATCATCCTCATTTTTTTACCTCCCTAAATATAAGCCCATAAATTTATAACATTCTTTTTAACAACGCAAAGAGCCTATGATTGGAATCATAGGCTCGTATAAGGAAAATAAACATCCTTAATTCACAGCTTATTTTCTAATCATTCGATAACTGGCTGGCATAATCGTACAGCATACAATCGTAGCCCCTATAGCTTTGCGTCACTAGGTTTCCCTAGTTTTGCCATTGTCGTGATTTTAACAATTACTGATTACATACAAATTTCATAAGTAAATAATACTACATAACTATTAATTTTCAATTATTATTTTTTTAATTTTAGGTAATAAAACACAAAATAATAGGTATTAGATAACAAATAATCACAACTACCCTATCGTTCAATTACCTGTGCTGTCATCATCGCCTTGCTTACCATCGTTCCCTGATTATACACTTCCACTTCCACTTTTCCGAACTTCCGACTCATCTCCAGCACACGCGGACGAATCTCTAGTACACTTTCAATTTGTACCGGCTTCAAGAAATAAACCGTAATGTTCTCCGGTACCATATCTCCTTTTTTAAATTGACGCAATGCATGGCTTCCGCACTCTGATACAAGCGTAGTTAATACCCCGCTCGAAATATTACCAAGATGGTTTGTCATCTGCGGCGTAACCTCACCCCTGAAATAAACGCCATTCTCACCTTTCTCTTCCTGGAAACGATTCATAATCAAGTCTGCGAACGTCTCACCCATCTGTGGTTGCTTCTGAATATATTGCAGCGCCTTTAGTACATCCTGACGCGTGATAACACCGAGCATTTTACGATGGTTATCCACAACCGGCAGCATCTCGATTCCTTCCCATACCATCGTATGAGCGGCCGATGCAACCGAGACACGCGAGACAACCGTAATCGGGTTTTTCGACATCACTTTCTCGATCGTCGTCAAATATTCATGACCCATTACGTCTTTCGTCGTCACAACGCCCTGTACTTTCATATTCTCGTCTACAACCGGGAAGCGACCGTGATCGACGGAAGCAGCCAGCCTGTGCCAGTCTGCGACTGTGCTTTTCGTCGTTAAGTAGTAGGACCCTTCTAATGGAATCAGAATGTCTTCCACCAGCATAATTTCTTTTTTGATCAGGCGGTCATAAATCGCCCGGTTAATCAGCGTCGCTACCGTAAACGTGTCGTAGCTGCTCGATATAATCGGAAGCTGCAGCTCATCGGCCAGTTTTTTCACTTCATCACTCGTATCAAATCCACCTGTAATCAGTACTGCTGCACCGTGCTGAAGCGACAGCTTATGTGCCTGATAGCGATTCCCGACAATCAGCAAGCTTCCGGCATCCACATACCGCATCATCGCTTCCAGCTTCATCGCACCGATGACAAATTTATAGAGCGTTTTATGTAGACCTTCCCGTCCACCAAGCACATGTCCGTCTATAATATTGACAACTTCAGCGAATGTCAGCTTTTCAATATTCTGCTTTTTCTTCTTCTCAATTCGTACCGTACCTACCCGTTCAATCGTACTAACAAGTCCTTGATTTTCTGCCTCTTTAATCGCCCGATAGGCAGTGCCTTCGCTGACCTCGAGGTCTTTTGCGACCTGTCGGACAGAAATTTTACTGCCAACCTCGAGATCTTCGATGTGCTGGAGGATTTGTTCATGTTTGGTTGCCATGTAATCACCTTTTCCTGTATCAATCTGTATTACTATTATTATACTGTTTCAATATAACAATAACAAACACAAAATAAGCCACTCCTTATCGGAATGGCTTACTCTGTTATGGTCATTATGCTTCTTGTGTTCTGCCTCGTTCACGATGCTGCTCCTCCGATACAACTACAGGTGGAGTCCCGATATCACGCCGCTCACGCAGGTGAATGATCTGATACAGATGTGCCCCAATAATCAGAAGTGCGAATCCGAGCCAGATTATACTAAATGTAAAAGCAGTTGAATGTACGTTCAGAAGCGGTAAACGCGGCAACCCGTACAGCACAATAAAAAACGCGATAATCAAATAACTAATACTGCGAATCAGCTGTCCCATCATGCTCACCTCATAAGCAGTATATGCATGGGGTATGCCTGTCAGTACAACTTGTCCGCCCTATTTTTTACCGTGTGCCAGTGCCATTAACTGAATCGGATGAGCGGCAAGACAGCGATAGATGCGCATGCCTCGCTCCACAAACTTTGCTTCATACTCTGTCATCACATTGCCTTCTGCATACTCACTTTTGTGCAGATCAAGCGTGATACCGGAGAGTAGGAACATCTCATGCGCAAACTCATTTAGGCTATATTCAAACAATGTTTCATTATCTGTTTTAAGCTGAATGTATCCGTCCGGATTTAACACGTTCTTGTACTTAGAAAGAAAAGAACGATCTGTCAGACGACGCTTCGCATGACGCTTTTTCGGCCATGGATCGCTAAAATTTAAATAGATACGGTTCACTTCACCTGGCGCGAAGTAGTCTTCAAGGTCATTTACATTGATCCAGAGAAAGGAAATGTTCGTAAGTCCTTTTGCTTCTGCTTTTTTCACTGCTTGAATTAGAACTTCTTCATGCAGTTCTACCCCGAAGAAATTAATGTCTGGATTTTGTTCGGCAAGCGTAGTAATGAAGTTACCTTTGCCAGTTCCAAGCTCGATATGGATCGGATTATCATTACCAAAAAACGCACGCCAATTTCCTTTATGGTCCTGGCCATTCATCGGTACGAGTTTCGGGTAAGTCGCCATTTCTTCGCGCACACCCGGTCTTTTACGTAAACGCATAGTCTAGATCACCTATTCATACGGATTTTTTCACTGTTTTCTATATTACGGGAAGTACAGGGTAGAAGCAAGATAAGCCTAATCTTTTCTGTCCAAAAAAAAGGACGCCCAACTATCGGACGTCAGAGGTAAGAGGTATATTAAAAGGGGGTTTTTCATCACACTTATAAGATACCGTATAAATATTACATCTGTATTACAAAACCGTTACCAAACTATTATATTTCAAAAGTCTCCCCAGGTTTCACAACACGACCACGCATCTGCTTCTCTTCTAGCCGATTCACGAACGTCTCAACATCCTGTTTGATGACCGGGAAAGTGTCATAGTGAACCGGAATGGTAAGTCCAGCCCCAATCCATTCGGATGCCTGAAGGGCATCTTCTGGCCCCATCGTATAGTTATCTCCCATCGGAACAAAGGCCACATCGATCTTGTTGCGTTCCCCAATCATTTTCAGGTCGCTAAATAGACCCGTATCTCCAACATGATACATCGTTTTGTCTCCAACTGTAACGAGGAATCCGGCTGGCATACCTGCATACACGATGCGCTGCTCTTCATCAAGCACCAAACCCGAACTGTGGAATGCCTGTGTCATTTTCGCAGTAAACCAACCGAATGAGAAGGATCCGCCTATATTCATCCCATGTGTGTTCAAGCCCTGCCAGCTAAGATATGTCGCCAGCTCATGAATGGCGATCACAGTAGCCCCACACTGTTTCGCAATCGCGATTGCGTCGCCAATATGATCACTATGTGCATGCGTCAGCAAAATGTACTGCACATCAATCTCCTCAGGCTTTACAGCAGCAAGAGAATTTCCTGTTAAGAACGGATCAATAATTAACGACTGCCCTTCATGTGTAATCTGCACACAAGAATGTCCATGATACGTAATTTTCATATTCATTCCCCCATTCTCATTATTTTCCTATCCCATTATTGTAACAGGCTCTTCCACTACAAACAAATAGAAAGAGCCAATACACCCTCATTCCCCACCGTTCATAGGATAAAGAGATGATACATGCACATCCGCATGTGCATAGAAAAGAAAGGGTGAGCGGGTCATGTCGCAACTACTGACGCGTGTACAGCGCGTTTCTGACCAGCAACTTCCCCAAAAGATTGATGGTCTGTTCCCGGAATCCATTGCTCGCCAATATGGACTTCGCGGTTCCCAGACATATGAAGTCGTCTATGGGCTTGCACGAACTCGGATGACACTGGCTCCCGGTACTACATCCTTAACCTTTAAAGAGTCAGCCGCCCATCCCCTACATCTTTCATTCGGAACTGCGAAGCTTGGTCTGCGGTTTGAACCGGATGAAAAGCGTTTCGTCATTGGACCGCTTGTTGGTGTGCTCATCGCCGGGATGTCCCCAGGCCCTGAAGGTCCGTTCGGCAATATTACTGATTTTTGCCGCGAAGTCAGTCAAACGTGTCGAGCGCGGGGGGGCATTGGCTTTGTATATACACTCAGTCAAGTGTCCGCCGAAACGAATAAACTTGAAGGCTGGATGTACCGGGATGGCCGCTGGGTAAAACAAGTATTCCCGCTCCCGTACTGCTCTTATAACCGCATCGGCTCACGGCGGGTCGAGCGCAAAGAAGAAACCCAAACACGCCTCCATCTTCTCAAACAAAAAGGTGGGCTCTTCTTTAATGAACAATTCCTTGATAAATGGATGATTCACCAGAAACTCGCTGAAAATCCTGATGCTTCCCGTCTGCTCCCTCATACAACAATCTACAACGGCGCTTCTTCCTTGCAAGCCATGCTTACACGACATTCTTATGTATATATGAAGCCATCAAGCGGGAGTCTTGGACGCGGAATTATTCGAATCACACAGCAAAATGGGGAATATATCTGCCAGTATGAAACAATAAACGGAGCAGCCACCCGTCGCTTCCGCACATTCGCTGCGCTGCACCAAATGCTCAAACCACGTCTCACCGGGCGTCTCTATCTGGTTCAACAAGGACTGCACCTGATTCGCTCCCACGGCGGCCTAGTAGACTTCCGCGCTCTGGTGCAGAAAGACCGTACAGGAAAATGGGCCATCACGTCCATTGTAGGTCGTACTGGGACACGGCAAAGCATTGTGTCTAATGTCGCACGCGGCGGCACCATGCTTCCACTCACCCGGGCTCTTGTCGCCTCTACGCTACCGACATCCATGCAAGTAGCTGTAGCAGGTACCATTCGCCGCCAGGCACTGGCAGTAGCCCGCTTGTTCGAACAAAGTATAGGGGGACACTACGCCGAACTCGGCATTGATATCGCTGTCGAACGCACAGGCCGTGTCTGGCTTCTTGAAGTAAACTCAAAGCCATCTAAAACAAATGATGCGGTCGCCAGCCCAACCCGCAGCCCACGGCCATCGGTGACCCGAATTGTCGACTACTGCTTTTACCGGAACGGATTTGCGGTACAGGCACGAAAAAAAAAGAGGAGGTCTACACAATGACAACTAAGAATGCCACCCCTTATCTTGGGATTCTGGCTACTCCAACTACACGCACACCACCTTTTCCTGAACGATCTTACTATGCCTATCTCGCACAGGCAGGCCGTAAAATTGGATTGCCTGTCTATGTGGTACTACCAAACAAGATCGATTTTCAGACCAAAACCGTAATTGGCTACCACTACACAAATAAAAAATGGGAGCTAAAACGGCTTCCACTTCCCTCTCTTGTGTATGATCGAGTATCCAACCGTAAAAAATACTTGTCTGCGATCCGCACACTTAAATCAATCCCATCCATTACGTTTCTTGGCCATGTACTCGGTGACAAACTCCGCAATCATAACCATCTAATCCAGCATTCCGGCATCGCTGCCTTTATGCCACCAACCGAACTGATTACATCCATCCAGGTTGTCAAACAGATGCTTGCCTCCTATGATGCGATCGTCATCAAACCCATGCAAAATTCACTGGGCATTGGTGTAATGAAACTCACATCCAAAAAAGACACACATCGAGTAGAAGGTCGGGACTTCCGAAACAAAATTTTTCGTCGTACGTTTCCCAACCGGGCCGCCCTTCTCATGTGGGTACGCAGTCAACTAAAAGTAAAAATGATTGTCCAGCCATATTTAACTCTCTCCTCACCAGAAGGCGTGCCATTCGACATTCGCGTACTCGTCCAGAAAAACGAAAGCGGCCAGTGGAGCGAAACCGGGCGAGCCGCACGTGCAGGCGTACCGAACGGGCTGACATCGAATTTGTGCGGCGGTGGACGCGCACATTCCGTCCCGGAATTCCTCGGTAAACATTACAGCAACGAACAACTCGCTCAAATCGAACGAGACATCAGCTATATCGCTCGAGAACTGCCACCCTTTCTTGAGAGCCGTCACGGCCGCTTAGTCGAACTTGGCATTGATGTCGGTGTTGATCGCGATGGAAAAGTGTGGTTGATCGAGGTAAACTCCAAACCAGGGCGGGCATCATTCCGCCGCATCGAAAACGGTGCCTATTATCGCTCCGTTCGCCTTAATCCGTTAAAGTATGCCTATTACCTTAAGTCGCGCAAAGGTGCCGGATCATGATGGGGGCGCTTACGACCGCCCGAGTATCGATTGACCCGCTACAGCGAACGTGGTATCTGCACCTTCCGTCAGGTCACGTACCGCATGCACTGGCAGCAAACAAAAAACTGACGATTCGGTTAGGCAGCTGGAAAAAAACGCTCACCATTACGCAAAAACGGCCAGACGCATCCGTCATTCAAAGCCGGATTCGCATTCGACAACAGCCAGATATGACACCATCAATTGGTCCCTTTGTTGGAATTCTTACTGTAGCAGGAAAAGGATTATTCCGGGGGGTTCAAAGCAACTTTATCGATATTATCGAAGCCGGTCGAAAGTTCGGGGCACTCATCTATGTCATTCCCGTTGAAAACATCGACTGGAAAACACTCACGGTCCGCGGCTATTTGTATCATAAACAGAACAATAAATGGGTAAAAGAAACCCTGCCGCTGCCGCATGTTATCTATAACCGAATTCCAAATCGGGCCTATGAAGAAAAAGAACATGTAAAGACAGCACTAGACCGCCTGACCGCTCTCCCGCAAGTTACCCTATACAATCCACACTTTTTTAACAAACGACGGCTATTTACTATCCTACAGCGCGACCTAGATGTATCTGGCTATTTGCCACAGACCGTCCCGCTTGCTTCTAAAGAATCACTGTTTCATATGCTTGACTTGCATCCATTCGTCTATGTCAAACCAGTTAACGGCATGGCTGGCAAAGGAATTTATCGTCTGCAAAAAAATACGCGAACTTCGTTTATGCTACAGTACCAGCTCAAGAAATCAACGGTAAAGCAGATATTTACGAGTCGAGATATGCTATGGAACTTTCTGTCCCCGCGCCTTGACGGTCCCTACTTGATCCAACAGGGAATTCATCTCGCCACGTTTCATGACAAACTATTCGATATGCGTCTACTTGCTCAAAAAAACGGATATGGCGAATGGCGCGTAACCGGCATCGGCATTCGGCTGGCGGGCAGCGGCCGCATTACAACCCATGTACCGCAAGGCGGCTCGATTCAGTCACCATACGCTATTTTACCAGCCGCCTTCCCACGCTCCTCCCCAGCTGACCTGTTGAAATCGATTCGACGCGTTGCTCTAATGATTGCACGCTCTCTCGAAAAAGAGTGGCCAACATTAGGCGAAGTATCCATGGACATTGGAATGGATAAGCAGGAGCGCATCTGGTTTATCGAAGCCAATTCAAAACCAGGAAAATTCGATGAACCTCATATTCGCAAGCTGTCTCTGCGCCGCACAATCGAATATGCCCAATATCAGTCTCGTTTTATCCGCTCGAAAGGAGGCGTACACCATGTCCACACGAAAGCTTGATGCAGACTCATTCGCTCGCAATCGCCATCGGCTGATCAACTTCATCCGTAAAAACGGGGATAAACGCATCACCAGTCAAGCGATTCACTGGCTTTCTTCTCTTACACCGGAATCACTCAGCCAGGACGGAGCGATCATTCTTGTCCATATCAAAAACAAAAAAATGCTCGGCATACTTGCCACAGCCGATTATGGGCGCAAGGAATCATTTCTCGTGGTACGCACCGATGTGCGGGAAAGAGGTCTGGGCAAACATCTAACCGAAACGGCCATTACTCAGCTCGGGAAGCTATACGCAAGAGTGGCATTCGATAACACAGCTAGTCTGAAAACGTGCCTATCTGTCGGTATGGTCGGATTCTCCTGTATTACCGGGGTGACAGGCAAACCTACCCTCTGGCTTGGAGCAGGTGACTGGAGGAGGGGGGATATTGAATCCGTATGACTTCAGCGATCTGTCCTCTTATTGGCGTTCTGACATACCGGCATGGTTCATTTCTGGCAGGTAGTTCGTACTGCGCACAGCTTACAGAAGTAGCCGATCGTCACAAATGTGTACTTATCGTATACAGCCCAACTGATATCGACGAAGCACACGGGACTGTTCAAGGCTTTCGTTACAACACACATACAAAAAAATGGGCCCGCGTACAGACGCGCACACCAGATATTGTTTATGACCGCTTTAGTTACATGAGGCGAGATGCCCTACGTATATACAGTGCATACCGCAGCAAAAGTCGGATGCGATACGTTAATAACCGGTTCGCTCACAAATGGAACGCGCACCGTCATTTTAGCCATCATCCGGAACTTTCTCGTCATCTGCCTGTGACAGTCTCACTCACGTCCGGAGCACTTGGGAAGCTGACTAGACGCTTCCCTCTTTTATATGCCAAGCCAGTCAATGGCTCCGGCGGCAAGGGGATTCTACGTATCCGGCGGCACCAGCAACGATTTGAAATGGTAGGACGCAGCGGCAAAGAAGGCGTGATTCGCCACACTGCTCATTCGCTCGAAGCGGCCGAACGATATGTACTGACATGGGCACAGCAGCAAAAGCAAACCTTCGTCCTCCAACAAGGATTGTCTCTTTCTCTCATACCCGGCATGATCTGTGATAGCCGGGTCCTTGTCCAGAAGGACGTATGCGGACAGTGGTGCATAACAGGTATGGTCGGCAAACAATCCCCTGACCGCCTTGTGACCTCCAACCTGCGAAGCGGAGGGAAAGCGACATCTATGTTAACATTACTTACTCGACGGTTCTCAGCGGAAAAAGCAGAATCCATCATGCAAAGTATGCAGCACATTAGCCTACTACTCGCCTCTCATATCGAATCCCGGTTTGGTAATTTTCTGGAATTCGGCATCGATCTTGGAATTGATACAAACGGCTACGTCTGGATTATTGAAGTGAATCCAAAACCAAACCGAGAACTCTTTCGCCTCGCCGGACAGCATGACACATACAAATGTGCCATCGAAGCTCCCATTTTATACGCACTATCTGTATTAAAGATGGAAAAAACCTGAATAAAAACCGTCTGTTTTTTCATAAACAGGCGGTTTTTTCTTATTACTCAGGCTAAATGAGGATCGCTGTCCATTCCATTGGAAATACCGCCATTGGTTAACTAATGTTCTCTTTCTTTCTTTACGTTAAGGTATAAAAAGTAACAAAGAACATGCCAAATCCAAACACACCATTGTTTGGAACGGGGGAACCTTTATTGTTTTGGGGTTAAATCACACGATGTGATCGGGCGCCTTTCGACCGAACCCGTCAGCTAACCTCGTCGGCATAATAGGAAAGGGAGAAAATAGCTTGAATACATCGATGAAAAAACTCGCAACAGGAATTCTAGCAGGCGTAACGCTTGCTAGCGGTCTTCTGCTTCCGGGGCAAGCAGAAGCGGCTTCTATTTCCGCAAAATTCGGACAAACTGTGAATGTATCCAACGAAAATGCCAAAATTGATAGCATCATTCGTACTGGTAAAAGCCTCATGAATCACAAGGCACAGTACAGCCACAACTACCGTCCACCAAAATATATGGATTGTTCCCAGTTCATCTATTATATCTTTGGCAAGAACGGCATCAATATGCAGACACGTGATGATGATCGCCAGGTACGCCTTGGTGAATACGTGCCAAAGAACAAACTTCGCAAAGGCGATCTCGTTTTCTATAACTCTAATCAAGGCAAGCGTGATGTGACACACGTAGGTCTTTATATTGGAAACGGTCAAGTGCTGCATATGTCCAACCCGCAAGATGATGTCAAAATCAGCAGCCTAAACAGCAGCTGGCACAAAAAATACTACCTGACTGCCCGCCGTGTTATTAACTAGAGTGCTATATCTATGTGTAAAACATACGAAAAGGCAGACTCGCTTCATTATCGATGCGAGTCTGCCTTCTTCACTTGTGCTAATTCCGTAAAATACGAAACGATTAACTCCACATGATCTAACAAAGTCCAGCCCCTTTTCTCCAATTCCGCCTGTTCACGACGATGAAACGGCTCGCCCTCCTCACGAATGATACGCTGCCAGTCTGCTAGCTGCTTGCGTTCGGACATAGATAGCTGATCCTCAATCGATGTACAAATAAAAGAACGACAAATGCCGGTCTTAAACCGTGGATCGAGACCGCATCCCCGTCCATCTTCAAAGAATTGACAAACTGCATAAGCCAGCCTTTCATCCGTCGCCTGATAGATGGTGCGCGGTGACTGCAGCAAGCGATGATAGCGTTCAACCGGCGCCTCATCCTCCCCTGCCTGCTTTTCATAAAAAAGTGCATCAATGCGTGCCCCAGTAATAATTTCATATTCGCATACCGTATTGTCTGGATGACTGTACACTTGATTAAGAAAAAAGTCGGTCTGGCCGGATTCGATCATCCGATAGATCTCAAACAACGTAAAAACTGGCTCGTAGGCGCAGCATCCGATATGCGAGAGACTAGAAGAACGACGCTGAAAGTGCGGCTCAGGGCAATTCCGACAGACTACCGATAACAGCTGCTTGGCTTCTTCATCCCATTTAAGAAACCCAGATGATTGACTCATGAAGATCCTCTCTTTCTGTCCATTAGCCGAACACTTTGTATCGGTAGCCATCATATCATCCGTCAATGATTACTGACAAGAGCATGCTCCATTCCCTATCACACTAAAGACTGGGATTGCTGACCACGCAGCCACTTCTCGAACTCCTCCATAGCAAGCGGGCGGGCAATCAGATAACCTTGAATGACATCACAGTCCATCGCTTTAAGAATATCACTCTGTTCTTCTGTCTCTACCCCTTCTGCAATAACAGTTAACCCAAGCCCATGTGCCATTGTAATAACAGCCGATACAATAGCCCAATCTGCCTCCTGTCCTTCCTCATTCGTCCGCATAAATGATTTATCAATTTTGATCGAATGAATGGGGAGTGACTTCAAATAGCTAAGCGATGAATATCCGGTTCCAAAGTCATCAATCGAAATATGTATCCCTGCTTTTTTCAATGCTTCTAATGTACAGGCAACGTCGTGTAGATGATGAATCGCCATCCCTTCTGTAATCTCCAGATCGAGAAACTCCGGTTCAAGCTCACTTCGCTTTAGTATGCCGAGCACAGTATCTATCAATCGCTGATCCCGGAACTGACGGGCAGACAAGTTAACCGAGATCCGAAACGAGCTGTACCCTTCCTTTTGCCAGTGGCGAGCAGCCATACAGGCTTCTTCAAGTACCCAGGCCCCAAGTGAGACGATCATCCCTGTCTCTTCCGCAATCGGAATAAATTCAGATGGAAATACCCAGCCAAGATGTGGGTGCTGCCAGCGCAGTAATGCCTCGGCACCTATTAATTTTCCGGTACGCAAACAGATTTGAGGCTGATAATACAGCACAAGTTCCTTATTCTCCATCGCTCGCCGCAGATGGTTCTCAAGCAGCATCGTCCGCGCGCTCGTCTCCTTCATGTCGCCCGTATAAAAACAGTATGTATTTCTTCCCTGTTCTTTGGCCCGGTACATCGCTGTATCCGCATTCTTAATCAGCGTGTCCACTGTATACCCATCGTCTGGATACAGACTAATCCCTACACTCGGAGTTACAATTAATTCGTGCCCTTCCAACATGAATGGCTTACTGACCGCTTGAAGTAAACAATTCGCCATGTCTTCAATTTCGGTACAGGCCACATTTTCAAGCAACATCATAAATTCATCGCCACCCTGCCGTGCAACAATCTGATTTGTTCCCATACACTCTCTTAGTCGACCTGCAATTTCCCGTATTAATTCATCACCGAACCTATGCCCAAGCGAATCATTAATAAATTTGAATCGGTCAATATCAAGCAGAAGAACAGCTGTTTTTCGCCCAGAAGATGCGGAACGTGCCAGTGATTCTTTTAGAAAAATACGATATTTTCGACTATTAGGAAGACCTGTCAGTGCATCATGAAGCGCCATATGTTCCATTTTCCGCTCGGCTGATTTTTGCAGTCGATTCAGCAACTTCTCCATCTGCGACTTTGCTTCGATCGCTTCCTGACGATTATGTTCCGCTGTCTCACAAAGTTGCTCACTTACCCGGCTGTTAACCACAAGAAAAATTGTCAAACATATGCTCAATAGACCAAAAGGGATCACATCATATAAAATCATTTGCCCGGAAGTCAGATCAGCCTGGTACAAAAAGAATACACATGTCGCCCCGAACGTCAGTGTACCTGCATATACAATCGGCCAGACCTGCATATAAAGGGAACTCATCACAAGAACAAGCCAGAAAAAAATAAACATCGATAGAGATGGATGAAAAGCCGTGACAGCCGTACAGAGGCTAAACAGGAGGGTGATGGTGACATACATCGTCAGCACGGCGTATTGGGGACGATGACTTAATAAGAACGGGATAAGCCCACATACAAGTCCACCAGGGAGCAGAATCCCTACTGTAGCAGCATCTGCACCAAATGCTACAATACTAAACAGCAGCCAGAATCCCCAAATAATTTTGGTTATAAGTAAATTGCGCTGGTGGATGCGCACAGCATAATCTTTATCCATTATCCCCCTCCTCTTCCTTTTTCATCATACTATATTTAACAGCCATTCGGGACAAATCCTGACAAAAAAAGTCTGCGTGCTTATCACGCAGACTTTCTCTACTCATTATCTCTGACTCCGCAGTTCGTTCACGAATGCTTCTAGGCGATTCAGCCCCTCTTCCAGCACATCAAGAGCATACGCATACGAAATTCGAATGTATCCTTCTCCATATGAGGAGAACGCATCACCTGGTACCGCCGCTACCCGTTTTTCTTCAAGCAAACGCGATGCAAATTCAAACGATGGCAGCCCAAACTCCCGGATCGATGGAAACACATAGAAAGCACCAGTCGGTACAACCGGGACCAATCCCATTTTGGTAAGCCGCTCACATACATAACGGCGACGTTTATCATATTCCTCTTTCATGATATCTGCATCATTTCGTCCCTCAGTCAGTGCGTCCAGTGCAGCATACTGACTGATCGAACTAGCACATGTGGCATTATACTGATGCACCTTCAACATCTGCTCGCTAATATACGCCGGAGCAAACGTAAATCCGATCCGCCAGCCCGTCATCGAATGCGATTTTGACAACCCATTGATGACAATTGTTTTCTCACGCAATGCCGGATACGAAGCAAGTGAACGATGTGTACCTTCATAAATCAACTCACTATAGATCTCATCCGACAACACGAACACATCACGATCTGCCAAAAGCTTTGCAATCTCCGTTAGTGCCTGCTCGTCGAGTGTACAACCAGTCGGATTAGACGGATACGGTAAGATGACACAGCGAGTGTTCACCGTCAGCTTCTGTGCGATTTTATCCGCCGTCATTTTAAAATCTGAATCTGTTGTATCGACATAAACCGGAGTCGCTCCGCACAGGCGAATAATCGGCTCATAGCCCGGATATACAGGAGCCGGTAGAATAACCTCGCATCCTTCGGTCAGAATGGTACGCAGCGCGATGTCAATCGCTTCACTGGCGCCATTTGTCGTAATGACTTCTGTCGCTGGATCATATGTAAGACCGTATTTTTCCTTCACAAAGGCACTAGCTGCCTCGCGCAGTGCCAATAAGCCCGCATTCGGTGTATACGTAGTTCGGTTCTCATCAATCGCCCGTTTTCCTGCTTCTTTAATATGATCTGGTGTCGCAAAATCCGGCTGTCCAATGGTCAGGGATACCGCATCAGGATACTGCGCGACCCGGTTAAAAAATGTACGAATGCCCGAAATTTGAATATCACGCACTCGTGGATTCAGCAAATGCTTCATCTCTTGCTTCCTTCCTTTCCAGTCAAGCTTTTTGTGAAAAGTATAGCACGATTGTGACAATTTAGCAGACAAAACAGCGGTACATACTAAAATTGTCCTGCTAACACAACTGATTTTCCTGTTTTAATTGCTGGAGAACAAGCTTATCGGTCGGGAACGCAAGCTCTGGAAGCTCGTCATATCCGAAGAAGCCGACCGCATCCAGATCATCTCCTGCTATCAGTTCTCCATCCGCTTCGTCTGCCATAAACCAGATGCCAACGGTATGCTGACTCGGATTATGAAAGTTTGAATGGACCGTATATACGCCACGAATCGTAATGACAAGCCCGGTCTCCTCCGCAAATTCGCGGCGGGCTGCCTCATATACATCCTCATCCCATTCTACATAGCCGCATGGAATGCACCATTTGCCCTCGTACACACCACCGATACGACGGCCCAAAAGAATTTTTTTATCCCGCATGATAATCGCGGCCACTCCGACTGCTGGATTCTGATAAAAAACAAACCCGCAAGCTGTACAGTACGGTTTTGTCTCATCTTTGGCTTCGTTTAGCTCCAGATGCCCACCACATTTTGGACAGAAAGAATACCTCATCTCCACCGCTCCTTTCTTGTCTTTCTCTACAAAAAAAAGTATGGTAAAAACAGCATACCATACGAAAGGAGAATTATTCTGTGAAGATAATCAGCGCTTGCTTACTCGGATGTGAATGTCGGTATGACGGCGGACATAATCGCGTAGAGAAAATAGAAGAATGGCTTCGCAAAGGTGAAGCCATTCCTGTCTGCCCAGAACAACTGGGCGGTCTGTCTACCCCACGCCTTCCGGCAGAAATCATCGGTGGCGATGGATTTGACGTACTTGATGGTCATGCGTGTGTAATTGATCGTGAAGGCAATGATGTAACCAAAGAATTTATCCATGGTGCCGAGCAGACGCTTCGCATAGCACAAACAGCTAAAGCGAGCGCCGCTATTCTAAAAGAACGAAGCCCTTCGTGCGGCAGCACGACGATTTATAATGGGACATTCTCCAAAGAAAAGCGCCCAGGTCTAGGCGTTACCGCTGCACTTCTTACGCGCCATGGCATTTCCGTATCCTCTGAAGAGACACCCTAGCGGAAAGCAAGCAGCACAAGACCTACAAACAAAAGTAAATTCGCCGTTTCTGTCAATCCGACTGTTTTAATTGACAGTTCTCTGCCAGGCATCACCAATGCACGCACAAGGCTGGGGACGTAGGCGATAGCAAGGAATACGAATCCGGCTGTCGCCAGCGTCAATGGTACAGTAATATGATACACCCATGACAATAAGCGAAATACTCGATTGTCTCGCTTCCGAATCATCGTTTTCACAAAAAAGATACTACCTAGAAAAAAGAGAACAAATATAAACCACAACATGAAAGCACGCTGATCATACGATCCACCGGTTCCGATGACATACGCAGTTGGTCCACCCAGACATAACGCTGCAACCGCCGCACTATCATTGCCGAAAGCTCGCTCATCATTGCGACGTGCATACCACATATTTACTGCAAACAACGGTAGCATCACCACTCCACATAAAAAAAGCTGCGGTCTCACCGCAAGCGGGACTGCTAACAAGGCTATAGCTCCTACCGCATATCCTCCTGCCCACCTGAGATACATATGACGGCGCCGCTTTGTCTTGAGTGCAAGAAGAAGCGGATAAATAGCCAGATACAACAGTAACCAGCCGGCCAGCGCTGGTAGGTGCCAGATTTGCCAGCCACCAAGGCTAGCGCCTGCTACAAAAGGAACGAACAGCATCCCCCAGGCACCATGTTGTTTAGGAATCATCCATTTCACGTACTTCACCCCATTTCCATACAAGCTATATCGGTTTTATTATACAGAGTGGTGGCATCAGTGCCTGTGACATCGATCATACATCCTTTCTATTTCCACACAAAAAACCAGCGCACATAGCGCTGGCTTCTTATCAAAAAATTATCGACTTTTCACAAGCAATTCAACTGCTTCTTTAATTACATGATCAGGATCGTTCCCCTTCTCAATCTCCATACGAATACATGATTCCATATTCGTCGCAACAACTAATCCGACAGCACGATCCACAGCAGAACGAATGGCAGTCAATTGAGTGACAACATCGCGGCAGTCTTTCTGCTGCTCCATCATGCTCAACACCCCACGGATCTGCCCTTCAATACGACGAAGACGGTTTCTGACAGCATCATTATATTCCATCTGTTATCACCTCAACGTAAAATAGGGTATATTTATCGTACCCCGTTAGGTATGAAATGTAAACAAGAAATAAAACAATGGATGAATACTCCAATTACCGTACACACTACGAAAAACAAATGGAAGTGACGCTTCTGCTTACTTGAAAGAAAAAAGCAGCCAGTTGGCTGCTTTTTTACGATCATTATTGTATTTCGCGTGCCGCTGATGTAAGTGCACTTCGAGTAACCGCTCGATTCGTTCCCGGTTTCTCACGCGAAAGCACGAGCGGAACACGCAGATGCTGATTAAACATCCGTAGTTCCTCATCAATGGCCTTTATCGTTCGTGGTACATCTACCTGCACGTCTTTTCGAGCGGCTACGTCAACTGTGCCTCTCTCCGTCGTTCGTTTCGAATCCTGTTGTCCGACATTTCGGCTAATCTCAGCGAGGATCGCTTCTAACGCTTTCTCATCGTACGTCACGTAAAACGAAATACTTAGCGGAGGTGCATCTCCCTGCCATTTCTGCCATAGTCCTGCCATTGTCCGTTCACGTGAGACATCCTGCGCCTTCTTCATCGTCGCATCCATGTCGTACGAAAGTTTGATGGCTTTTTTATCGATCAGAAATACGCGATCTCCAATCGTTACTTGCAGCGGAATGTGGTCAATTGTATAAACAACATCTTCCAGCCGCCGCTGTGCCTCTACATGCGTCAATCCCCCGATTGTAATACCAGCGACTTTCATTTCATCCGGAAATCGCTGCTCTTTCCACTCTTCTGCCAGAAAAAGCGAGAGGATACTGAATACAATTGTCTGCAAAAAAAGCAAGGCGAGAACGACCGAAAACTGCCGCATATACTGTCCAATCTTCATCTTGCCTCACCATTACCTTTAATTTTTCGGTCCTAAATGATCGATTAAGAAAGCTTTAGCGTTAACTCTACTACTTTGCTTCGACCAATCTGCCGGGCCCGTTCGGCAAGCGATTCTGTTACCGTCTCTCCTTGAGCTCCCAACAAGTTGCCTTCTTCATCATACAAATCTTCTGCAAGTGTACGACCAATCAAAGGTGCCGTATCTACTTCTTCTTCCATCTCTTCTACTACTACTTCTTCTGCTTCCGGAAGCTGAACAAACTCATCGAGAGACATCATCTGTTTGACACCATCTTCGATCACAACCATAATATCGCGGCCAAATGTCACCACGAATTCCTGCGGCATGACCTTCGCTTCTCCCGTTGGATCTTCAACCACACAACCGATAATTTTGCCGGTCTCTTCCTCAATGTAGTACTCGGTGACCTGCCCAAGGAAACGACCTTTCTTTGTAATAATGCGAGTGCCTCGAATCTGAATGTTCTTAGATAAAAGATCATTGGCAATCGGAATTTCTGCTAAATCAATGACAGCTGAATCATTTTCAACTGTGACGGCATAATCGCCAATCCCTTCTACACGACGATACGGAATCGCTTTAATCCCGAACTCCCAATGATCATTCTGTACGATGAGGAATTCTACACCAGCCCGTTCTGGGTTAATGACGATATTTTTTACACTGCCGATCTCTTGTCCGTCCATGATGCTAAAAATCGGCATTCCAAGAATCTCCTGACTTTGCTTCATACGCTGTACGCCCTTTCCATCTATTTCTCGCTTATCGCTTTATCTACTTCGCTGCGTACGGCGGTCGGCACGAGAGACCATGGAAGACTCGGCTTTCCGTAGCGCCTAAGCGCCGCGTCAAGCTCCTCCAGATAATGAACTCGTCTGATTATATCAGCTTCGTACTTCTCCCGAATCTGTCCTGTCATACATCCCGTATCCAGTTGCCTGAGCAGCTCATTCCACTCTGCTCTAATTTTGCCGTAAAGACCAAAATGTTTCAATGCTTTCTCATAATCTACTGTAATCATATAACGTGCTTCAAATAGAAGCGGATAGGAAAGTGCCTCGCGAAAATACCCCACTGCGGAAGCATAGTCTTCCTTTGCTGCTGCTTCTACCGCTTTCAGGTAGTAACTATTGACCTGACGCCGCTCTTCTTCTGTCAGCTGGATCTGCGGCACTACCTCTTCTGCTTTACTCTCTTCTGACTTTTCTTCAATTTCTTCCTCAGTCACTACTTCCGCGTCTGCGAATGATGCTTCTTCCGAACTCTCATCGTCGACGACTACAAACGGCTCTGGCTCTGGCTGCGGCTCGTGCTCGTACTCCTGTAGTTCTTCAACCTCTTCTTCACAAGCCTCTGCCTTTGGCTCATCAGCGACACTTTCTGCCACTGATTCCTCCACTTGCGTCGGATCTTCGTGTTCCACTGCTTCAGGTTCCACTACTTCAGGTTCTATCTCGATTGGATGATCCACTTCCGCAGGTTCATGGTCAGGAGAAAGATCACGCAGTCGCTGAGCCTGGTCCGCCTGCTTATGCTCGTCCGCAGCCGCGATCTCCACGACTGACTCTGTCTTTCCAGCACTATCTTCTTTCACCACTTCCTCCTGTACAAGAGATGGCGATGTCAAACTCAGCGAAGCCAGCACGGGACTTGTGTCTTCTATGGCCGCCCCAGAATGCCTGTTTATCTGTCGCACCATAAATAGGACCGCTAGCACGACTATGCCTGCTCCCAGCACTATTAACGTAGGAATCCCTCCCATAATCAGCATGAAAAACGGAGCGATCGCACCAAGTATGATTGATCTAAAGAAAAGACTTGCCAGTTGCCTGTTTGAATATAATTTTTGACGAAGAAAAAGAAAGAATAGTACAGTAAGAAAAAAGTATAGCTGAAAATATTCACTGATTTCGGACATACCCATCGAATCATCCTTCCCCTCTGTTCCTACCTTCATAAGGCTTATGAAACCGAGTATGTGCACTTACAAATTTTCTGACTTATGTAGCACTAACGTGTAATAATTCGACAGTTTATATGACTATCCTTTTCTATTATATAGTAAAAAAGTTATGAATTTCAGTAGTTATCCAAGACTATTTTTATCTACCATTACGAATAACATACCCTGTTCCGCGCATCGTGTAAATGAATTTCTTATTTTCCTCTTACCTATTTTTAAATTTTTCCGTATATACTGAATAGATTAAACATTAGAGAGCGAGGAGATTATTTGAGAAAAACTTATCAAAATCGACTTTTATTCCTGCTACTCTGCTTCATGCTCTTATGCCTTTCTGCCTTTTACATAAGAAAAACTACTTCCTCTTTAGAAACTGTTCAACTTCGAAAGTTCCCTTATCCATACCGGGCTATGCTTTCTTTTACATCAGATATTGATGGCACAACGCCCGAAGAATTCGTACAGTATCACCGCTTTCTCAATACCCGAGAGCAAACTCCAATGGGGGTTGGGCTTGGACTTGATGTTGGCGACAGCTTCTGGATGTATACGGCCACCAATACAGCTTCCTACGTAGATAATAGGAAGCGCCAGTCTGACGCAGTCATGACGTATTTCCACGGTATCGATCCAACCCGACCCAAAGATGCGAAGTGTATCAAATATTACTGGCAGGCCGGCTGGATTGACTCTATACATAGCTATGGAGATTTCTCCCGTCAGAATGAGCAGGAAGGGCTATGCACCCGCAATCTGGCCCGTACAGCCTGGCAGGAGATGAAGCAAGCTGGTATTCAGCCCGAAATCTGGATTAATCATGGCAATCAGGCCAATAAACAAAACTTTGGCTCTTATCGTCGCTTTGGATTTACTTCTTATCAAGCTGGGGATAATCCACACTCCCCGTTCTATCATACTGATATCGCTGCGCAGAACGGTGTACGTTTTGTCTGGAATTCATACAGCGACTATTCCTTTGGAACGAATAATGCAATCTTTCCTCTTTATCTGCGGGATGGAAGTCGCATCTGGGGATTCCACCGCTATGGATATAACCGGACTGCTAAAGGTACACAATGGACCTGGGGGCCGGGCGCCCTTTATCTACAGCTTACTCCCAAACATTTAAATGAAATTATAAAGCGCGGGCAGTACTCCGTCGTAGCACAACACTTCGGAGGTGGTGTGGGGGATGTACCTTTTTCTGAACCAAACCGCCAAGCGCTGCGACTGCTTGCAACCTATTACCACAATGGCGATATTCTTGTTGCACGTACCAGCAGGCTGCTTCGTTACAATCTCGTCCAGCAGTATATTCGCTATACAACCATCTATAAAGAAGAGCGAACACAGATTCAGATCAAAGCGCTTGCCGATCCGCTTTTTGGTTATCGCCGTGTACGTCTTGATGAAATTCGCGGGCTGACCTTTTATGTAAAAAATCCCTCTCAGACGGATATCTTCCTCGGGAAATACAAGCTCACTTCTTCGGATATTCAGATCAATCCCCCTGACCAGACAGGACGCGCAAGCATTAGCGTCAAGTGGTTTGCACCTGACGTATTCGATTATTCTGTAAATGCACCGCACTAATGAAAGCGCTCTGGAAACACTTCCAGGGCTTTTTTCTTTACAAATTTTTCTTCATGTATTATTATCAAAAATGATAATAATACATGAAATGATACCTAAGATTTTCTCTACTTTCCAAAGGAGATACCGTGATGAATACGCTTGATCTACTTCTGCACCCTGTTCGGATGCGAATTTTACAAACGTTAATGCCAGATCGCGAGCTTACCGTACAAGAAATAAGCGAACACCTCTCTGATATTCCGCCTGCCACCTTGTATCGCCACGTCAAAAAGCTGAAGGAAGGCGGTGTAATTGAACCGCGCTCCCACCAGCAAATACGCGGAACCGTAGAAAGTCGCTACGGAATTACAAGTTCGGCTTTTCAAGGTGATAACGCTGCATTCAATCAATTACCAGCTGAAGAACATCTCCGCTATTTCTCGATCTTTCTTTCCTTTCTACAAGCAGAATTCGGGCGCTATCTGACGCAACCAGAACGTGATTTTGAAAAAGACGGGATCGGCTACCGCTACACCTCTGTGTATTTATCGGAAGACGAATTCAACGACTGGCTGGAAGAGTACCGGGCGCTTATGCGCCGAGCCATGGCCTTCCCACCTGCATCGCATCGTATGAAACGCACCCTTGCCCACATTTTTCTTTCGGAAAAGGAGTAATGCATGTATGTCTAGTAAAGAACTTGAAGTGACCATTCCATCCGCTTACCCACTTGCCGGTACACTAACACTACCAGAAAACTCCGATGATCAGGTTCCCGTTATCATCATGCTGCACGGCAGCGGAGATATGGATCGAGATGAAAATGCGAAACAACTGCGAATTAATGCGTTTAAGGAATTGAGTGACGAAGCCGTTCGGCAAGGATATGCCACACTGCGCTACGACAAACGCGGCGTCGGACAAAGCGGCGGCAGCTTCTATGAAACCGGACTCTTTGACCTGATTGATGACGCAGTTGCTGTCGTTGAGTTCAGCAAACAGCAGCCGCAACTTGACCCGGAGCGCATCATTCTACTTGGCCATAGTGAAGGTGGACTACTTGCCCCCGCTGTTCATGCACGCACACCCGTACACGGCATGATTCTGCTCGCTTCATCTGCTGAACCACTTGCGGATACAGCCGCCTGGCAGCGGGAACAGATGAAAGACGATATGCGCAGCCAGAAAGGATTTAGCGGCTGGCTCCTTCGCGTATTGAACGTGCCTGGCAAACTCGATAAAATGAATGATGACCTGCTTACACGCATTAACAACACAACCGATGCCACCATCCGGTATAAAGGCAAGAAAATAAACGCCAAGTGGAACCGGGAACATGGACAATACGATGTACGTCCCTATCTTGCGGAAGTCAACTGCCCAGTGCTGGCAATTACCGGAACAAAAGATGTGCAGGTGCATCCAGAACATGTACATGAGATCTGCCGCTTAATGCCGGGTACATGTGAAGCCCATCTCATTCCAGATATGACTCACATTCTTCGCCGAACGAAAGCTGGACCCGGTATTGGGGAAATTTTAAAAGATTACAAGAAACAGATCGTACACCCTATCGATGCTGATGTGCAGCAATTAATCGCTAACTGGCTGCACCGTATGTTTCCGCTTACCTAAATAATATTTCCCTGATCGGGAGCCTATCGATATGACAGGCTCCATTTTTTATATAAAAAAAGAGAATCGCAAAGGACTCCCTCGTAATCTTCTCAATAAAATTGTTATAAACTGTAACTTGATATATAAATCGCTAGCGCCAATAAGATTAGATGAAAGATTTGATCGGCTATAATACCAAGCCACCCCGCTGCTGGCCCCTCTGTCATCTGCACACGCCGAACCCAGAACGCAACAAACGTTCTCCGATCTAGAAAGAGATGCCCGATATAAATCAAGGCGAGCCCCCAAATCGAAAGCCCACCTGATAGCCATCCGAACAAAGCAATAATCGATGTATACACCGTAACATGTGTTACGAGTGGCAGCCATTTCTTTGCCTTATTGTCTGCCATCCAGCTTGTCTGAAACAAAAAATCTGCAATGAGATGTCCGAGTAAAAGCATATCAAATTGGCTCATATTCGCTCTCCCTTCATTGTATAGGCGGACAGGCCCCTATTTCTATCTGTCCGCCTCCTGTGATGTAGCCTCTATTTTCGCAAAATCACAACCTCGTTTTTCTCATCCCATTGCACAGATACCCCGTTTAGGTCTGCTATGTAGCGTACCGGGACAAAAACACGCCCCTGATGAAGAAAAGCTGCGGTATCCATCGTCTGTACAACCGTATTTCCCTCATATATATTACGGTCCTGCACATTAAGATAAAACGTATGCGGCTTATCTGGCTGATCATCATTCGGGATATGAATGGTGACACGCTGCGTGCGAGCATCCCATTCAATCGTACGACCTAACGCATCCCCAATTGCACGAACCGGAACGAATAACCGGTTATCTTTGCGGAGCGGAGCTGTGGGAAACGTAATTTCATTATCGTTCAAGTACAATTGAACGTATGACTTTTTGGAATGGGTTGCTGGTAGCTCAGGGGTAATTTTCCGGATCATATGATTCCGGTTGTCTGCTACAAGAAGTGTACCTCCTGCCCCTGCCCATACATCAGCAGGACCGTCAAAACGGGCGTTCTGTTCGATTCCATTCCAGATGCCGTACTCTTCTGCCCCCGCAATTGTGCGTACTTGGTGCGTATCGAGCGCTAGCGCACGAATTCGCTGATTGTTCGTATCGGCAATATACAACGTCTTTCCATCTGGGCTGATCGATAAGCCTGTTGGAGAAGCAAAGCGAGCTTCCTCGCCGCTTCCATCTGCAAAATCTCCCTCAAATACAGTCGAACCTTCCGTCTTTTCATTGCCGCCACCTGCGAGCGTCTGAACGATCCCATCGGGTGTAATCTGGCGAATACGCTGATTTCCGGTATCGGCCACGTATACCATTCCTTTGTTATCCACAGCGATCCCGTCTGGTTCATTAAATAATGCTTCTTCTCCCCGACCATCACGGAATGCACCATCCGTTTGTCCACCTGCAAGTGTGCGAACTGTGCCATCCGGTGCGATCTTGCGAATTCTGTGATTCAATGTATCGGCGACATATACCACTCCATCGGGTCCAACTGCCACATCGCCCGGTTCGTTAAACTGTGCGGCTTTTCCGACTCCATCCTGATACCCGCTCTTTCCAGAGCCAGCCAGTGTAGATACCTTACCATCGGGTGTAATTTTGCGAATCGCATGATTCATCCGATCGGCCACATACAGATTTCCCACTGCATCCAGTGCGATGCCCTGCGGAAGATTAAAGCGGGCACTCGTACCAATTCCGTCCTTAAAATCTCCTGGATACGAGCAGCTTTTTTCCTTCTCGCCCATTCCACCTGCCAGCGTCTGAACCGTTCCGTCTGCTGTAATTTTACGAATCTGGTGATTTTCACTATCGGCGACAAAAATTTCTCCTGCCGCATTTTGTACCACGCTATACGGGAAACGGAACTGTGCCTGAGCTGCTGGACCGTTTTTTTGACCAAGTTGCTTAATGCCAGCTACTGTCGTAATACGGGATAGAGGAAGATCAGACGCTGCTGCCTGAGCGGAAAAGCAAGTACTTCCTACCAATCCTACTACGAGTAGAGCACTGCTTATTTTTTTATACCATGTTCGAGATTTCATTCTATCGTTCCCTCCTTACTGAATCGGCAATGTTACGGTAGTTTGTGCTGGGAGTTGTACTGGAATTGTATTTCCGTTGTTGTCATACAACGCAAGAGCGAGAATTTCTACAGTTGTTGACCTCGTAATCGGGAATGACAATTCTGCTAAAGACTGAGTTTCGTTTATTTGAGTAACAGCTGCATCCGGAAGAAGCTGCGCAAATATAAGCTCACTTTTTCCACCGGCAACCGGATAAATCTGTTGGCTTTTCAATAGTGAAGTAGCGCCTCCCCACGTTCCTGGCACACCTGTTGGCGGACTCGACACGTCACCTGATGCGTACAGGGCATGCAGCTCGATTCCCGCGACATTTGCCGCATTCACTCCCCCAAGAATGATTTTAGCTGTATGGTTGGATGTTGTGGCAGGTACTACTTGTACTTTGACGATTGGAATAGCAGGAAGCTGGGTGCCGCCATCTGAACTACCCGAACCACCACCTGTACTTCCTGTTGAAGGAACACCTTTTTTCAAAGTATCGGCCAGTTGCTGCATTTCAGTAATTAGCTTGGACTTCCTCTCATCCATATCCTGCACCATCTGATCAATGATTTCGGGCGAAGCTTTCGAAATGATGCTTCCCGGATCAATGGGACTTTGTTTATCTGCTGGATTTTGGTACTGGGATGTAATCGTTACTTGCTGCCCTGACCGAACAAGGATTGTTTGCTGGCCTGTTTGCTGACCCTTCTGCTGTGTAGAACGAGTAGTCACCGCTACGACTCCGTCCTCAACCGTCATATATGTTTCACCTGTACAAGGCTCGACTGTAACAAGAAACAACGTTCCGCGCACCCCCATTATGGCTGTTGGGGTTTCAATATCAAATCGATCATTCGCATTCGCTAAACTCTCGACCTTGTTCCACACTTGACCGGACCAGACCTTTCCCTTTGTTTTTCCTCCTGCCATCTGGGCAATCATAAAGCGTGTTCCGCTTCCTAGTGTCGATTGTGTTCCCGCACTGTATACCACTTTGGCAGACGAGTTCTTGCCGGTAATAACGGTATCTCCCTGTGATAGGGACATGCTGTTAAATGCTGTTACGACTTTTTTACTGCCGCTTTTCTGTACCTTTACATCCCCTTTAACCGATGCAAGCTTTGCGGTACGTGCCGCTGCCATGACGGTTGTATCTGCTATACCGATGCTGCTTACTACAAATAGGACCAGTATAAGCAGCATGCCTGTTTTTCGTAGTACGGACATGACTACGCCTCCTTTTGCTTATCTTCCTGCTTCTCCCCGATTACTTCATACACCATAACCGGATGCTCTTTTCCTTTTACTTTGATTTCACCAATTTCCTCAATGACAAAATACGGCTCTACACGCGCTCTCGTATTTTCACTAATCAGAATCTTGCCTGGCTTCGCGTTCGATTCAAGGCGTGCAGCCAGGTTCACCGTGTCGCCAATCGCTGTATAGTCAAGTCGACTTTTGGAGCCGATGTTTCCGATAACGGCGTCACCTGAGTTGATCCCAATCCCGAACTGTACCGTATGTCCGATCTGCTGCCGCAATCGTTCAGTCAGCTCGGCTGATCCTTTACGCATTTCAAGAGCCGCACGTATCGCAAGCTCCGCATGATTGTCCGTCTGGATCGGTGCGCCGAAGATGCCCATCACGCCGTCCCCGATAAATTTATCAAGCGTGCCATTGTATTGAAAAATCGACCGTGTACATAAATCCAGATATTCATTAAGCACTTCAACGACTTGCTCTGGCTCAAGCTTCTCCGACAGCGGAGTAAATCCGCGAATATCGACAAAAATCAATGTAACATCGCGGCGTACACCGCCGAGCTGCACTTCTTCCTTTTTGCTAAGAATATCATCAACAATCGACTTAGATACGTAGCGAACGAATAACGATGTTATACGGTTGCGCTGCTGACGCTCCATCAGATAATGATCGATGACGGAATATATATAAACTGCAATGATCGCAAGCAAAACGTATACATACGGAAGTAGAATTCCGTAGTTAAAACTGATAATAAGCGCTAGTGTATACAAAACCAACAGACCGATGAACAAAAACAGACCACGAATCCCCTTGAAACGATTCGTCAGTGCATACGTACCAAATGCCATACAAGCAATCAAGATCCATCCAGCTGTTTTCGACAGCGGGCTGTACAACTTGTTATCCAGCAGACTTTGAATGAAATTCGCGTGAATCTCAACCCCATACATCGATAGACTTTTACTCATAGGTGTAAAATATTGATCCTGCAAGCCAGTCGCATATGGGCCAATTAACACAACTGCATTTTTAAATGTTTCAGGCGGCACGGTTCCATTTATCACATCTTCATACGAAAGCACATCAAAACCAGTCTCTGAACCTGGCCGCTGTGCAAACGAAAAATATACTTCCTGGCGATCGTTCACCGAAATCTTCTTACTTCCTCGATACCAGGTTCCATCTTTCTCTTGTTTGATTTTCTCTTTCTCTGGAAGAAGATAATTGACCAGACGAACCCCAACAGATGGAACCATACCCAGTTCTTTATGAGGCAAGCCAAGAATTCCGGTCCTTATCTTATTGTCTCGGTCGGGAAGTACATTAATATGGGCAAGCTGTTCGGGTCGCACCGGAAAGAATGGCATATTCACCCGGTCATATTCCAACTTTCCCTTCCCGGACTGGACACGTGGAAACTCGTAATTTGTTGAGAACACCACATTTGGATACTTGGCCGCCACTTCAGCAATTGCTGCATTATCATCTTGATCATGGCTCGGCTCTGATAGAATGGCATCCAGCCAGACCGCCTTCGCTCCACCTTCCGCTACCTTACGCATAATCTCGGCATGATACGCACGCGGCCACGGCCATTTTCCGAGCGCAGCCAAACTTTTTTCATCGATTCCAATGATCATAATCCGATTGTCAACCTCACGCTCACTTTGTACGACTCGATCTGTAAAATTATTCTCTAGAACGTACAAAGTTGACAGCTGGTACATATAACCTACCAGAAGAGTGATCACACTGCCGATGAGAAACAATTTCACCCAGAAGTATGAGAATAAGCGCTTTATTGATTCCATAGCTCCCCCTTTTCCCTTATTTTTTTATAAGCTTGGACGCATCCATATAGATGGAGTGACCTTCAAACCTAATAATTCCCCTTCGATGCAAGTGTGTAAGGACACCATTTACAACCTGTTGTGAAATGCCGACTAGTTTACCAATTTCATGGAGTCCGATTTTTATGTCAATTCTGACAAGATTATTCTCGCGAGTTCCATGTTTTATAGCAAGATCAGCCAGCACTTTAAGTACACGTGTTTCTACATCGAGGAATACCATATCTGTAATTTCTTTGTTTGCCTTGCGGATTCGTGAGGAAAGCTGTTTAAGAATTTGTCGGGTAAATGAAAAGTTGCCTTCGAGGAAGCGGAAGAAATCGTTGTGAGAGATGGAGAGCAGTACAGAGGGTTCGAGGATTTGTACGGAAGCGGAGCGATTCTCCCCGTCAAGCAGGGCCAGCTCTCCGAAGCTATCGCCTGCTCTAAAAATCGTAATGATTTTTTCTTTCCCATCTTTTTCGGTGTAAATCTTAGCTGAACCTGCTGCGATAATGTAGAACGTGCTGCCGTTATCGCCTTCGCGGAACAAGATAAATCCCGGCTGGAGTTTTTGTGAAACGACGATTTTTTCTAGTTCTTGCAGCTGTTCATCTGTTAAATGTTCAAACAGTGGGACGGATCTCAACCTCCCAAATATATTCATCATTTTCCTCCTTTACTACAATTTTGATTCCATTAAACTACAGAAATTCTACCAAGAGACAAAACGTTTTACAAGAAACAAAAACCAGTAGGCAATGTCTAACTGACATAAATTAGTTCTTTATTCCTACTAAACAGTTTATTTTTATCTGGAATCATGTTCTCCGTTTACATTATCTAGCTTCTCCTGTACTATGAAAGCTAGAAGCCGTTGATTACGGCATAATTTTTCTTCTATATTGACATATCATAAAAATAGTCTATTTCCGCTCTTTCTTCCCCTCCATCTTCTGTGTTGCCTAAATTTTGAATAGTAGCAGGAATCTCGATGGATCGTGGAGAAAGTAATTTTGTACGTTGAACCACTCTCCTAGCCATCCGTCCCTGCCCCTGCTGTACCAAAAGTTCCATCAAAAAAATATTCAGATTTGCGCATCAATAAGACATCTTTCGCCTCTTTGTACAATCCAGTCTGAATCGCATAATCTACTATCCGTAGGAGATCACCCTGCCTTTTACTTTCTCTCCCTAAAAAACAAGTATGCATTACCGATTAATTATAATATTAAAACAATTATAGTACTATACGACGCAGAAAAAGAAGCTACGTTTGCATCAGCCCTTTTCTGATTCGTACTCTATTATAGAAAGGACTAGTAAGAATGAAAAATCAAAAAAAGAAGGCGACTGCCCGAGCAATGGCGGCTATGGCTCTGCTGACTTCACTCTTCACCGTTACACCTATAGGAACACACCCGGCACAGGCACAGGCCGCTGCAGATACCACTCCTCCCCTCATTCAAAGTGCACTGTCAAGTGGTGATACGCTCGTATTAACGTATGATGAAGTAATACAACCACCGGATTCCTCACCGGATTTGCCACCGGATTCCCCATCAACTCTCCCTGATTACATCATCCATAATCGTACCTCTAATACTGATGTTACAGTAGACGACATTACATTTGAAGGAAATACAGTCACCCTTACACTTAGAAGCTCCATCGACAATGCAGACGCTACTATTCAATATAGTAATGACCCAGATAGACATGTGTACGATCTAGCCGGTAATAAAGATATTTCCTTAAATGATCCGTACCCTATCACCGATAATTCTTCCGATACAACACCTCCAGAGCGTATTCGCTCCATTATAAGTACAGATGATATTAAACTGTTCTATAACGAAACTTTGAATCCTAATGAAATTGATTCAGATGATTACAAAGTAACAGTAAACGGAAAACCACAAACCGTAAGTTACGCTAGGATTCGTGGCGGTATGGTTAGACTGATGCTAGATAGAGGAGCTATAGTGTTTGGAGACAAAGTAGATTTGACGTACAAAGCAGCAGTGGATCACCCTTTGCAGGATAATAGCGGGAATAAGGCAGGGAATATTTCTCTTCTTGCACAGGAGGTCGTTGATCTGACCCCTCCTGAAGTGATGATGGAAGGGATCCTCGTGTCGGAAAATGAAGTGACAATTAGGATGTCAGAGCCTATTAAGCTCAATTCCTCAGGTGATTCTCTCGCCGGAGCCTTTATCCTCCATACAACAGGCTCACCCCCACGTAATATCGGAGTTATAGGCTGCCGTATTTCAAATTATGACCGTGATAACCCTAATAACCCTAATGACCATAATAACTATAATAAACTTATTCTCGTGCTGGATGATTATATAGACTACGAGGAACGGGGGAGGCTTTACCTGGATTACATTGACGAAAATAGAATTGTAGACCTTGCCGGAAATCCTCTGCTTCTGTTTTCAGGGGAACTTGCATATAACCAGACTCTCGACCCTCAATCTATTCAATCTATTGAAATAATGAATTCTCCTGTGACTCTTCCGGTCGGGGTGAAATATCATTTAAGTGTACGGACGACCTACGATCAATACCCACCAAAGACCAACATTGCGCCAGTTGCCTCCTATGAATCGACAAATTCGAATTGTGCCACCGCAGATAAAGGCGTTATTACTGCCATCACGGAAGGACAGACCACCATTAAGGTATCTTACCGGGGAAAAACAGCATCCATTGATGTTAAAGTCATATCCGAAGCCGACTATAAGGAGGGCCTCCGAAACCGGCTGGACCCTACTCATACCGGGATTACGCTCGGTACTATCATCAAATTCCTGCGAACGAATCCCGCAGAAGACTTCAACATGGATGGCGTAATCAATAATGACGACGTTGTATATCTCATGCAATTCATCTCCCCGAAAAAGCCAACCTAATCGTAAAATACAAAAAAGGAAGCTGATTCATACCAGCTTCCTTTTTCTATTTCTATCGAATCAACCCAATCCACTGCCAGAACGGAATCGACACGACCACCGCCAGCACTGCAAACAAAGCATAGCATATCGCCACCTTTTGCCCCTGCCTATGGCTAAACGCCCGCTCCTCCGTACTATAATACGCAAGCAAATAGGAAGGTGACTGATACGTAAAAAAGAACGGATCAGACGTCAACAAAATAACAAACAAAAGCAGCCACGGATGAATTCCTACTTGCTCACACAACGGAGCAAGCGAGATCACAAGCAAAATCACGGCTGGATCGTCCCGAACGATAAACGTCACAAGAAACACCGTCACCGCAACCGCCGGAATAAACAAATACGGCGAACCAGTAAATGGTTCCAAGAAATGCGCAAACAAGCCAGTAAGCCACTTCACCACTCCAAGCTTGAAAGCCACAGTCGCAAACGCAAGTGCTACCCCATTAAACAGCATGAACGGCCAATCAATTCCACTTTTCAACGTACGGCTGTCCAGCACTCCCGTTATCACAAGAACAGAAAAACCAGTGAGCATAATCCAGACGCTTTCGATGTGATGCAACGATTCGAGCATCAGCATTCCAATCGTTCCCGTCATCGTCCAAAGTGTAATTTTCTCTTCCTTCGTCAAACTGCCAAGAATGGTAAGCTGCTCATCTAGCATCGCTGCCGACATCGCTTTCTCTTCCGATCCTGGTCGGAACAAAAAAAGATTCGCCATAAACATCCCAACCGTAAACACAAGAAACGCCGGAAGCGCATACCAGAACCACTGTCCCCATGATACCGATAGATGCGGAATCAGCCCCATCGCCAGTACATTCAAACTTGATGCCGTAAGGAAAAAGGGAGATAAATAGCCATACGACACCATGGCCGTCAACCCAAGTCCCGCCGAACCCTTCGAGCGATTAGCAAACCCCATCGCTTCACTAATGCTTAGGGCAATCGGACTTGCGAGCACAACTTTCGCAGAAGACGACGGGAGCAGTGGATTAAATACAATCCCGCTTACCATCAAGCCAACCATCTGCCCTCGGTAGCTTTTCGGAAATAACTTCAGCATATGTAAAGATAGACGGTAAAGAAGGCCTGAATGCGAAATCGCCGCACCAAGTGCTAAAATGCCCATCATATATAACCAGACAGGGTTACTGAAGCCGGACAATACCGTATCCATCTCTACCAGCCCGGTAAGCGACCATGACATGGCTAAAAGGAGCGCTACAATATAATCAGGAATCACATTCACAATCCAGAACGCCATCGCAGTCAAAGACAAACCAACGAACAACATCCCTTTATGCGATAGCCCCGGAAACGGCTCTGCCTGACTGAAATACCCGAGGCATAAACAGCTGAACAAGATGGTAAAAAGAATACTCAAACCATTTTTATTAAACAGCTGTCCCGCTTTTTCCGCTCGTGCAAGACGCCACATATTCTCAAAATTAAGCTTGGATAATGCATATTCCCGATCTTGTCCTTCCCCTTGATTTGTCTTCTGTCGACGCGAAGAAGACTCGGTCAATTCGGAAGCAAAGCTGTATGCCATGTTGAGATATTCCAGCGCTTTTTGCTGGTAGCCAAGCTTTTTGCTAAATGCTGCCGCATATTCATACAACCGGGTCGCCTGCTGATCAGAAAAGTACAGGTGAATATTTTCCAGTGCGTCTTCTACGAGTGAAAAACCAGCAGCCGGATTACTCCGAGTCTGTGCTTCGAGCAGGAGAAAAAGAACCGTTTCATGACAGAACAGTACATCTTTTGGGCAGGTGGCAAACAACAATCCACTCGCCTCTTTTTCCTCCACACTAAGAGTATCCCAATCAACCTCTCCCTCAACAACAGCGCACGCCTTCTCCCATTCTTCATTCTGGATGTACGTCTGCACTGCATACCGAAACTGCTTCTGGGCAAGAAAATACGCAGCGGCTGCATCTAGCACGCCTTCCTTCTGGCTACTTCCAAATCGGGAAGCGTACATATCCCTAAGGACCAATCGAGCAGCAGGATCGACATAAAACCATTCGACTCCCGCTTCGTATTCATGAACGAGTAACTCTTTATAGATGGATTTATATTGATAGATTTGCTGAATGGCTGCATCTTGCTTGAAGTAATCGGTAAGAAATGAAGGGGAAACTCCTGGCAACAAGGAGAGCATAAGAATGGTATTCTGCAGAAGTTCGGGTAGCGTAGATAGTTCTTCAAGAACCTGTTTCACCTGCGAGTCTTTGGAGCGCTGCAGACTGCTGTTCGTCTGCGCCAGCCGCTGACATAACAGTCTGGAGAGGTAGGTGGAAATCGTATTGTTTTCGAGAATTAACTGACTGAATGTGTCCGTGCCCATTTTGAAGAGATCAACCGTACTTGCAGCAATCGCCGATGCAGAACGAGGATTCCCCGTTAACAGCGCCATCTCACCAAATACTTCTCCTTCTTTCAAAATCGTAAGCAGATGCCGCTCGCCTTCTTCGGTACTGGCAAATAACTCTACTTCACCACGATTAATAATATACATCGCATCTCCGGCATCCCCAATGTTGAAAATAACCGTACCTGCTTCTACTGTTATTTTTTCCATACTTCCGAACAGACGAGCCTGTTCGACAGTAGAAAGCCCTTCAAACATCGCTACATTTTGTAATAACATCGCTCTTTATCTCTCACCTCGCACTTTTTTCTATGATAGCTGTACTATATCATGAATCAGATTACTAGAATATGGAGTAAGGAGATCAAACTTTCATGGAATGGAGAGAAGTGAAATGCTGAAAAAAGTAGGAGGAGTTCTCATTCTTTTTCTTGTGCTGTTTTCGAGCTCGCTATCAGCTGCTCCAGCCAAAGAAACGAAGCAGGCTGCCTTTATTAAAAAAGTATACACTAAACAGGGGAAAACATATATAACCGTCGATTACGTTGATTTTCTGCGCGGAGAAGCAGCAGCACGTGCGATGCGAGAAGCCGGGGAATGCAATGATATGGATGAAGAATGCTATCCAGTAGATGATTATTACATCCGTAATGTAAACCCGCAGCTGCGAACATTCCAACTCAGCAAAAATGTTCCGATTTATGTACAAAAACTGCATTTTACATACGACTCCCCTGTAGATATGTATAACAAATACACACCAGCTTCTTTTAAAGCATTATCTACCTCCTCAAAGAGCTATATTGTTACAGACGTGCCTTATTGGCTTACATTACAAGGAAATACCATTACAAAAATCCAAGAACAATTTATCCCCTAAAATAAAAATAGATTGCTGGCTATATGCGGCCAGCAATCTATTTTTGTATAAGCCTACTGCATCATCGTCGGCAGCCACAGTGAAATTTGTGGTACCAGCACAAGGAAAGCAAGCACGAGAATAAACAGAACGATAAACGGAGCAACTCCACGCACCACTACTTCGAGCTTCTCTTTAGCAATTCCACCCACTACGAACAAGTTCAGGCCCACAGGTGGTGTAATCATCGCCAACTCCATATTTACCGTCATGACAATCGCGAAGTGGATCAGGTCAATGTTCAGATGCTTCAGGATCGGCAGTAAGATCGGCAGCGTAATTAGAATGATGGATACAGCTTCCAGGAACGTTCCCATAATAAAGAACAAGACATTTACGATAATAAAGAATACCCACTTATTCATATTACTTTCCGCAATCCACGCACCTACCCCCTGCGGCACCTGTTCATTTGTCAAATACAAGCCAAACAAACTCGCTGCAGCCATGATCAAAAAGATCATGGACGTAATGCTTATCGTCTCAACTAAGATCGGACGCACATCTTTAAGTCCCATCTCTCGGTAGATGACAACCGAAACAATCAAACCATATACAACCGCGATAACAGCTGATTCCGTTGGTGTAGCGATCCCGGTATAAATACTCCCAAGAATAAGAATAGGCAAGAATCCACCCCAAAGCGCTTTAATGGTAGATTTCATCCGAACTTCCATAGATGCTTTCTCATCTTTACCATATCCATACTTGCGGGCATAATAAATCGCTGAAACAATGAGTACACCACCAAGCAATAAACCAGGAATAACACCGGCCATAAACAGCTTACCAATCGATTCCTCCGCTGTAATCCCGTATATAATAAGTGGAATGCTTGGCGGAATAAGAATGCCGAGTGTACCGGACGCTGCCACGAGACCCATCGCATACTTTTTATCGTATCCTGCACTCACCATTGCCGGGATCATGATCGAGCCAATTGCTGCTGCCGTGGCTGGGCTCGAACCAGAGATCGCCGCAAATATCATGCAAGCAAGAACCGTTACCACAGATAGGCCACCCGGCAGATGACCAACCCATGTGCGGAGCGATTCAATCAAATACTTGGAAATCCCACCACGAGCCAGAATCACACCAGCTAGTACGAATCCTGGGATGGCCATAAGCGGGAACGAGTCGAGCGCGGAGAACATCCGCTGCGGCACCATATTCATATTGAAATTTGACTGCAGTAGCACAAAAATCGTAGAAAGCGAGAGACTGATGGCAATCGGTACACGCAAAATCATCAGCACGATGAAAATACTAAACAAAGTGAGTGTCATTCTGCTCCTCCTTTCCACTGACCACATCCGAATTTCTCATCAGAGACTGTACAAGCCGCTCAATAAAGCGCAGCAAAAACATAACGCCGCTAATCGGCAGAATTAAATAGACAAGCCACATGGGAATCCCTACATCCATCGATACCATGCCAGATGTATACCGCTTGGCTACAAGTAAATACCCGTAGTATGTAAAAAAAATACAAAATAGCACACCCATTGCGCTTGAGAAAATATCCAGAAGACGTTTGCCAGCTGGCGGAAGTTTATCATACAGCATATCTACCTGAATGTGATGGTTGCCGCGCAGCGCGATCGGCACACCGAGAAGTGCACCCCAGACGATTGTATAGTTCACCACTTCTTCGACCCATGCTTTAGGTTCATTGAACACATAGCGCATAATAACTCCATAAAAGATAAGGGCAATTCCGACAGACAAAAAGGAGCCCGCCAAAATATCTTCAAGCAGATCCCAGGCTTTTTTCAATCCTTTCACATTTGTTCCCCCTTTCTAAAAAAAGGGCACTACTTGAGTAGTGCCCTCCGCTGCATTACTTCATATTTTTGATGCCGTCAATCAGCTCAGGTGTAATGATAGATTTGAACTCGCCATACACCGGCTGGAGCGCCTTCTCAAGTTCCGCACGTTCCGCAGCTGTCAACTCTGTAATCTGCATCTTGCCAGACTTTTTAAGATTTTCAAAGCTCTTGTCATTATCTTGGCTTGCAAGCTGCCATTCGTATTCTGTCGCTTCTTTCAGTGCTTCTTCTACTTTTGTGCGAACATCTTGCGGCATACCATCCCAGAATGTTTTGTTCACGAAGATAGCATAATCAAGACGACCATGATTACTTACAGTCAGGTATTTTTGTACTTCCTGATATTTCTGTGTGTCGATGTTATTGAATGTATTTTCCTGCCCGTCTACTGTACCCTGCTGAAGAGCGGCATACGTTTCACCGAACGGAATCGTAGCAGAGCCAGCGCCAAGTGCTTTGAACTGACCTTCTAGCACTTTACCTGCCTGCGCACGGAATTTCAGTCCTTGGAAGTCGGCAGCTGTTTTCAGCGGCTTTTTGTTGTTCGAGAAGTTTTTGAAACCGTTTTCCCAAAATGCCAGACCGACAATATCATTGCTTACGAGCTTATCACCGTTCAGCAATTTTTTCGCAAGATCACTCTTGAAGAATGCAAGTGCATGATTCCGGTCTCTAAACAGGAACGGCATGTCCACATACTGCCAGCGCGGATCAAGCTTCACCATTTTCGTAACCGACGGGGCAATCATCTGCACATTGCCCGCCACAAGTGCGTCCAGTTCATCTTTATCTCCGTATAACTGAGAGGACGGATATACTTCAACTTTTACTTTACCGCCCGTTTTCGCTGCAGCCAGCTCAGCGAATTTATCAGCTGCTTTTCCTTTCACACTATCTTTAGACGTTACATGCGAGAATTTAATAATGATTTGATCTTTTTGGTCTCCACTAGCTTTTTCTTTGGTGTCGGCCGGCTTACTTTGGCCGCCACCGCCACCACATGCAGCTAATAGCGTAACCATCACCAGTGTGATCAGTGCTGCCATCACTTTTTTCATTTGTTTTCCCCCTTTTTCCTCTTTACATTTCTTTTTGAAAAATACATAATTTTCATGGTTTATTTTATTTTCAGAAATATAAAGATACAATTTTTGTACATTTTGTTTATATTTTGTTCATTTAGTTCACGCTTTACAGTATAAGCAAATAGAAAGCACCGCTGTTTTTACATAGCGGTGCTTATCCTTTCGGAAGTTTGATATGAAATGTTGTTCCTTTTCCTTTTTGTGAGTCAATTTCAATTTGTCCTTGATGATTTTCAATAATACGGAGACAAACCGACAAGCCAAGCCCACAACCGTTTTCTTTTGTTGTAAAAAATGGTTGTAACACCTTTTTCTTTTTCTCTTCGGTCATTCCTCCCCCCTCGTCTTGTACCCGAATGGATACAAAACCGGTCTCCTCTTCTGACAGTGCTACAATAATTTGTCCGCCGTCCGGCATCGCTTCTATTGCATTTTGTATCAAATTCAACATGACCTGCTTAATTTGCATGTCATTACATTCCAGAAAAACAGAAGTATCTGGTGCTTGATACACAATTTCTACCTTGCACAATAACGCCTGACTTTGCATGAAAACAACCATTTCACCAAGCACATTTTTTAGATCATGCTTCTGTCGTACCGTTGAGACTTCCGGTTTGGCCACTCCTACAAAATCAGTCACGAGTTTATTAATACGCGCAAGTTCGCTGCGAATAATTTCAAAGTACTGTATATCCTTATAGTCGACTGTCTCTTTTTCTTGTAGCAGCTGGATAAACCCTGAAATCGATGTAAGTGGATTGCGAATTTCATGTGCGAATCCGGCCGCTAGCTTTCCAACCGCTGAAAATTTCTCAGAGACAATGATTTGCTCCTCCAAAATTTGATTCAGCATACACAACTTCTGATTTTGTTTGCGAAGCAACAACTCACGTCCAACTGATTCCACAACAGCTAGCAGCCCCCCCAGATACATATCCGTGGCATTTTCAAGCGTTGTCAAAATAGACAGTGTTCCGGTAATACCACCTCTTCCCTCATAACAAAAAGGAACAGAGTAACAAGCAGACTCAGCAAGATATGTATGATAATGCTCATTTCCGAGAACTTTTATCGGCTTGTTATGTTCGAGCGCTAAGGATACCGTATTAATCCCCATCTCTTGTTCTCGATATACAGCACCTAGCACTAGCCCCATATGTTGCACTGATTGTAAAATCCCTTCATCCCCGTACATATCTAAAATGACAGCCTGCCCGTCTGTGACACAAAGCACCACCGGATACTTCCCAAAGAACAGAAGTTTATTTGCAAAAAAATTCGTCATTTCCAATATGTCATGGTACCGCTCTTTCCGCTCTGTCAGATCGTTAACTGCAAGTACGTTCGGTACAGGGATTATCTCCGGATCAAGCCCTCTTTGTATGCAGCGTTCCCGGCAGGCTGCAACATAAGATCTATTCATGTCAGACATACCTAACCCTCATATATGTAAATTTACAAAAGTATAATCTGCTTTCCATTATAACGATCATTTCATTACAAGGACATGTCATTTTTTCACTATATGTATGATATGATACTGAGGATAACCTGGAAAGAAAGGGAGAAAATTAGATGACGACTTTTGAAAACGTGCGTATCGCAAAAGAAGCAAACATTTATTTTGACGGGAAAGTGACAAGCCGAAACGTTCTGTTTGCAGACGGCACGAAAAAAACACTGGGCATTATGATGCCGGGAGAGTATGAGTTTTCTACTTCACTTAAAGAAGAAATGGACATCACAGCAGGGAAACTCGAATATAAACTAAACGGTCAGGATTGGCAAACGATTGACGGAAGCGGCGTATTTTATGTCCCTGCTAACGAAAGCTTTCAACTGAAAGTACATACTGTTGTTGATTACTGCTGCTCATACTTAGCAGAGTAAATGAAAAAGAGGAAGCCAACGTTCTATCGGCTTCCTCTTTTTCTTTATTCCACCGCCCAGTTTCCGTTACGGAAAATCGCTTCCCGCTTTCCATCGGCTTTCACACCATCAATATTGAGCGCAGCTGAACCGATCATAAAATCGACATGCACAAGACTTTTATTCGCGCCAAGCTCCTTCAACTCGTCTTCCGACAGCTTCGCCCCATTCTGTACATTAGTTGGATAAGCGCTTCCGATAGCTAGATGACAAGACGCATTTTCATCAAACAGCGTGTTATAAAAAATCAGATTCGAATTCGAAATCGGCGAGTCATGTGGTACAAGTGCAACTTCCCCGAGCCGCAGGGCACCTTCATCTGTCTCTAATAGGTGCTTCAGTGTGTCATATCCGGTTTCGGCTGTATACGCGACTACTTTTCCTTTTTCAAACGTCAGTGTAAAATTATCAATCACATTACCGGCATAATTCAGCGGCTTCGTACTGCGGACCGTGCCATTTACCCCATCTTTATGCGGCATCGTAAATACTTCCTCAGTCGGCATGTTCGGATTGAACCGTACTCCGTCCTGACTCACAGCTCCTCCGCCGACCCAGATATGATTTTCGACTAGATCAATTGTCAGGTTCGTGCCCGGCGCTTCGTAGATCAGCTGCTTATACCGTTTGTCATTCAAATACGTGACCCATTTCTCCAGGCTGGCATTATGCTGGCTCCACGTCTCGATCGGATCGTCTGTATGTACACGCGTCACCTGGAATATTACATCCCACAACTTTTCCATCGCCTGCTCCGTATCCAAATCGGGGAACACTTTTGCCGCCCAAGCTTCGGTTGGAATCGAGATTAGGCACCAGCATGCCTTATCTGCCATTAGATAGCTCCGGTATTTCTCCAGCGCCATTGCACTCGCTTTATTCGAAGCCGAGATACGAGCTGGATCGATGCCTTTGAGCAGTTCTGGATTTGGGGCGTAAATAGTGAGAAACGCCGCACCACCTTCAGCCATCTCTTCCAGCCCTTTTGCTTTCCACATTGGAAACTCGGTAAAGGCTTCATCCGGAGCTTTTTCATACTTGATACGAGTCAGGTTTTCATCGTTCCATTCGAGATGAACATTCTTAGCTCCCGCTTCGTATGCTTTTGATGCAATCTGGCGAACGAATTCAGCCGCAGATAGCGGAGCATTAATGACGAGCGTCTGTCCTTTTTGTACCGAAACTCCCGTATGAACAGCGAGCGCCGCGTACTTTTCTAAGTTTTGTTCCAATGAATTCATGCTTTTTCCTCCCATGCAATTGTTTCGTCGTTATGTCAGACTGCAATCTACTCACTAGATTCTCTCTACAGTTGGAATATCTGCCGGTGCCCATTTCAGCTTCGCAAGCTTATCCCGTCCGAGCCATTCCAGTTTTTCATGTTCCGCAGCAACCGGCACCGCTTCGCTATCGATCATTTTCGCATAATACGTTAACAGCCGTACCATAACAGTTGCGTATTCATATGTCACATCGGCAATAATCTCGCCTACAGTAATCTCGATCCCAAGCTCTTCCTTGATTTCTCGCTTTAGCGCAGCTTGCGGACTTTCTCCCGCTTCAATCTTTCCACCAGGAAACTCCCACATTCCGGGCAATGACATTGCTTGCGAACGAAGCGCACACAAAATCTCATTGTTCTCGTTAACAAGTACGGCTCCAACTACATCTACTTTTTTCATAATAATCCTCCTTACCTATATAAGCCACACGTTCGCCAACTGCAATAAGGGTACATCAACTCCTATTTATTGGGCAACTTATATAAAATAAACCTACATCTCAGGAGGACACGATGAACGAAAATCATTCAACAAAAACTACGCTACCACAGTTTCCAGAACCGTATTGGAGAATCGGGACTACTCTATCTCCTTTCCCGAAACTCGATCACAATATACAAGTAGAGACCGCAATCATCGGAGGTGGAATCTCCGGGATTACAACCGCCTACTTGCTGGCGAAAGAAGGAGTAAAAGTTGCAATTATCGACGCAGGTACACTCCTCAATGGAACAACTGGCCATACTACCGCGAAAATAACCGCTCAGCATGATCTCATTTATCATGAGTTTATGCAAACGATCGGGAAAGAACGGGCTGCCCTTTATTATGAAGCCAATCATCATGCACTCAACTTCATAAAAAGTACCGTAGCTGAACATAAAATCGAATGTGACCTGACTGAGGAAGATGCCTACATCTATACAAACTCCGATGAATACGTAAGCAAGTTACACGACGAGTTTACGGCGTATCAAGAACTCGGGATCGACGGTGAATATGTACAATCAATTCCGCTCTCGATTCCAATAAAAGCTGCAATCGTCATGAAAAAGCAGGCCCAGTTTCATCCCGTTGCGTACTTATCCAGACTTGTCCAATTTATCATAGACGCAGGCGGCTCCCTGTATGAAAACACGCCAGCTGTAAATATTGAAGAAGGATTACAAACCAAAGTTATCACCAAAGATGGACATACGGTTACGTGTAACAACGCAATCATCTGCTCACACTTCCCGTTCTATGATGGAAGTGGTTTTTACTTCTCACGGATGTATGCCGAAAAATCATACGTACTCGGAATTAAAACCAAACAGGACTATCCCGGTGGCATGTATCTAAGCGCAGAAAATCCGAAGCGTTCTCTTCGCTACACGATGATGAACGGAGAAAAGCTCGTACTAGTAGGCGGCGAAAGTCATAAAACCGGACAAGGAATCTGCACGATCAAACATTATGAAGCGATACAGGCTTTTGGTGAACAAGTATTCGGCATAAAAGAAATTCCATATCGATGGTCCACGCAAGACTTGACTACTCTCGATAAAATTCCGTATATCGGGCCGCTTACTTCCGGTAATCAGAGTGTTTTTGTTGCAACTGGATACCGAAAATGGGGAATGACGAACGGAACGGTTGCTGCACTACTTCTTAAAGATTTAATCATGCAGCAGGAGAATCCGTATGCTGAGCTTTATTCCCCATACAGACTTACCGTTAACCCAAGCTTTAAAAACTTCTTCATCCAAAATGCTGATGTCGCTAAACATTTAGTGGCCGGTAAACTAGGAATGGTCTTTACAAAACCAGAAGAATTGTCTAACGATGAAGGGGCCGTTGTGACAGTGAACGGCGAACGAGCAGGGGCTTATAAAGACCAAGACGGAAAACTCCACCTTGTCGATACGACCTGTACGCATATGGGGTGTGAAATAGAATGGAATGCTGGAGACCGGACATGGGACTGCCCTTGCCATGGATCAAGATTTTCGATCGATGGCGATGTAATCGAAGGCCCAGCGGAGAAACCACTAAAAAAAGTGGAAGAAGAATAACATTGCAATGAATTCCTTACTTTCACCCAAAATCGGACGACCTTTATGGTTGTCCGATTTTACCCTAGTGAAACCTCTTTACTTTATTCTGTAAAGAGGAGGCAAGATTCTTTCACTCTAGCTACATTTCTATACATATAGAATGCTCTTTACATACATCCATCACTATATGTAAAGCGCTCAATGCTTTTGGAAATCCAGCATAAACAGTACATTGGATAACAATCTCCACTATTTCTTTTGGAGTTAATCCTACATTGAGTGCTGCGCTTACATGGACAGGCAGCTGATCCATTGCCCCCTGTGTAATAAGAGAAGACAGGGTAACAATTTCTCTTTGCTTTAAATCTAAACCTGGTCTTGTATAAATATCACCAAATGCGTTCGTAACGATAAGATGAGCCATGTCTGGATATAACTCACGTATGTGTTCTAGTATGACTATTCCATCCTTTCCAGTCATTTTCTCAAAAACTGCTAGGCCATCTTGATAGCGTCTACTTTCCATACGAAGCCTCCCTTATCTCATTTTTTACAAAATTATACACACAAATCTCTTTTTATTCAATTTCTATCTATCGAACCTGTAGATTAATGGATAAAAAACAAGAAAAATGTCTTGTTTTACATAAAAAACTATAATCAGGAACATTTTTTTACAGGAAATTACATGAATGTATTGAATATTTATTATAAGTAAATCTTACACAACAGGAGCTTGAAAATGATTAATCAAGAAAATCTTTACATACAAATATCAAAACAAAACTGTGTAAGCATGGGTCTCGATCCACATGGAATTCCTCATCCCTCAATAATCTCCAATATGGATCTTAAACAAAGAAAGAAACAGTATGACGAAATTCTTTCGACTATTAACTTTTTTGCTAAAAAAATGCTTTTTTTTGTAAAAAAACAACCTCTTGTATTCATTGTCACCGATGACAATGCAACTGTTCTTGATATGTATGGCGACGAAGCCATTATACATTTAGTAAAACAAATGGGGGTTAGTGTAGGAATTCAGTTTAATGAGGAAGAAATGGGAACAAATTCGATTAATTTAGCTTTAGGACAAAACCATCCTGTTAAAGTCATCGGTTCTGAGCATTACCATCATCATCTCAGCTATGCTGCCTGTTACACAATTCCTTTCACTTATAATAATTTCAACAATTTAAAAGGCTCATTAACTATTTTCACTGATACAGAAAATGCAAATGATATTTATCTAGGAATGCTTTCAGCTATAGTAGATTCTGTAGAACGCGAACTACTTTTACGAAAAAAAAATCAACAGCTATTCTTGTTAAATCAAATCATGATGAAAAAAACAAAGAATGGAATCATTTTGACTGATAGTGAAGGGTATATCATTGATATAAATCATTACATAGAAAGAATAACGGAACGTAAACGAAATGATCTGATAGGACTTCCTGTTACAGCTATCAAGTTTCTTGCAGAGTATATGTATGATACTTTACAACATGAACATATTCATGAAGATATTGTTATTGAATTTCAAGAAGGCACACAACAGCAAAAAACAATTTATCTCTTAGACACACTACCTATTTATGATGAAAAAAGTGCGTTAAGCGGAGCATACTGTCAAATTAGAGATATAACCGATATGAAAAACCTTGAAAAGAAAGTTATTACTTCTGAAAAGTTTTCCGTAATCGGAAAACTAGCAGCAGGCTTTGCACATGAAATACGAAATCCCTTAACCTCAATTGCAGGTTTCATTCATTTACTGAAAGAAACGCTTAAGCAAGATGATAAACACATCTATTATTTAAGTATTATTCAAAGCGAACTAGATCGTGTTAAAAAACTGGTTACAAACTTTATAGTAGCAGCTAAACCTGATACACCTATGAAAAGGGAGTGTGATATCCAAAATATAATCATAGAAATCGTTACACTGATGGAAAGCCATGCTTTATTGTGTAACGTTACAATCGAATGCAGCATGCCCACCGAACCGATTTTTCTATACATTGATGCCATGCAAATTAAGCAGGTTATTATGAATTTGATTCAGAATTCAATTGAAGCTATGTCGGATGGTGGATCCATACTGATTAGTATAGCTGAAACAAGTGATCACAACGTCGCAATCACGATCCAGGATAATGGCTGTGGAATGACCGAATCTGAATTAAATCAAATTATGAACCCATTTTTCACCACAAAAGAAGACGGACTAGGATTAGGTCTATCTATTTCCTATCAAATTATCGAAAGTCATAAAGGTTCTCTGCATGTTTTTTCAGAAAAAGGAAAAGGTACAACTTTTACTGTTATTCTTCCTAAAACTATCGAAAAGGAATGATACTGTATGACTACCATCGCATCCTCTTTCATCCATCATATAAAAAACCTTGGAGTTACCCACGTTTTTGGAATACCTGGAAAATCAATTGTACCTCTTCTTATAGAATGTGAAAAACAGTCTGTTCAGTTTATTCTATCTCGGCACGAATCAGGGGCTGGCTTTCAAGCTTCTGGATACGCTCTCAAAAACCAGTCTATTGGAGTTGCGATCGGCACATCAGGTCCTGGAGGTACAAACCTTATCACAGCTGCCGGACAAGCCAAGGCTTTTTGCCTTCCTGTTATTTTCATTACTGGGCATCCTTCGATGAAAAATACAGGAAAAGCCCTTGCTCAGGACTCAACACCTTTTGGTGCAGATATGGTTACGCTATTTGAACCCGTAACAAAATTTAGCGCAAGAGTTGAAAGAGGAGATTTATTTCCTATATATTTTGAACATGCTTTAGAACGAGCTCTTACAGGAACAAAGGGACCTGTACATCTGTCTATCCCCCTTGATGTGTTACTTGAAGAAATTATGCCGTTCGAAGTCTCTACTCAGCGAAAAGAATTTCCTCTTATTTCAGAGGGGATACATGCCGTACTTCCAATTATAAAAAAATCGCACAGACCTGTTATGATTCTTGGAAAAGGTGTTCATTCCGCACTTGCTTACGAAGAAATTCGCTCTTTTGCAGAGCATTGGAGTATTCCTGTTGTAACAACTCCAGGGGGGAAAGGAACTTTTCCTACCAATCATCCACTCTCTTTAAACAGTTTCGGGCTAGGTGGAACCGAACAGGCAGAAGTATATTTACGTTCCGGAATTGATCTAATAATCGTAATCGGCTCCAAACTAAACGACATGTCAATGGCTGGATTTACAGCTGATATGTATCCAGAGCAGGTCATTCATTTTGATTATGAACCAACTTTTATTCAGAAAACTCTCCCTGTTCCTACTTGCTTTATTCAAGGTGATATTAAACATAACATGGGCGAGCTTTTGAAGCTTACAGCATCTGAACAGCATACTCTATGTATTGATTCATATAAACAAGTCTGCGCTGCACTAGATGAAACAAAAGAGCATCCACCCCTTCCTACCACTGTATCACAGGAGAGCCCTTTTATATCGGCTGTTGAAGCGGTTCGCACACTACGTACCAGTCTCCCTGTCGATACGATTGTTTTTGGTGACGAAGGAAGTCATTCCTTTTATGCCATTCAAAATTTTGATGTTTATAAACCAGGCACCTTTTTCTTCGATGCTGCATTTGGAACAATGGGCTATTCACTAAGTTATGCGATAGGAGCAAAGGTAGCCTCTCCGACTGATACAATTGCATGTTTATGTGGAGATGGGTCTATATTTATGCATGGAACTGAGATTTCAACGGCTGTTAATGAAAACATTGCTGTAATTTTTATTGTATTTAACAATAATCGATTAGATATGGTAGACAAAGGAATGTCTAATCATTTAGGAAAATCAATAGGTACAGTATATACTACCGGAGTAGATATTAAAAAATTTTCGGAATCCCTAGGGGCTAAAGCATTCTGTTGCTATACGAACGAAGAAATTGCTTCATCTATACACCAGGCTTTGCTTCACAATGGACCTACTGTTATTGAAATTATGGTAGACCCACATGAAGTTCCTCCGACTTTACTCCGTGGATAATGAAACTATGTACTTTTTGTAAAAAGCTCGCGGGAGATTCTCGCGAGCTTTTTAGTACGCATTAATTTACATGCTTACTACTGCTATCTTGTGCTAATTCAAACCGAGCTTGTAGCTGCTCCATTTGTTGCTCCATGTCACTTACAGCTTTTTGATCCGCATTATCATGTACTTGTTCAATCGCACGATGGGCATGCTCCATTGCGTTACGGGCACTGTTCATTACTTGTTTTGCATTTGGTGTCCCTTCCAGTTGACTCACCGCATTAAATGCATTATTTAGCGATTGCTGGGCATCCAGTAATGATTGACTGTCCATTCATAAATCCCCCTTCAAACATTTCGATTCAGTGTTAGCAACACTCTCTGTCAGTATGAGGAATTTATACATATTTTATGCCCTTTTGCTTATCCTTCTGTTACACATCTCTCCTCGCAACCATGCCTATCTTTTATATACCCTAATTTTTTGCTATTTCGGCCGTCACATGCCGGACATTTTGTACTGAAAAATCCGTGTTCAGCACATATACCGCAATAAATTTCTCGACATTCATAGCATTTATAAACCGCTACCCCATCTTCATTACACGCACAGTACATACAAGTACTAAATGTTGCCGACAATGATGCTCCTCCTTTACAACTAGTATCGTATCTCTACCTATTTCCTTATTCCGTAATACGTATACACAATTGTAGTGAGAAACTAACAAAATAGCCCTGTGCTCTCTACCAATTAGAGAACACAGGGCTATCTTATTTTATAATGCGGTCGGCGAGACTCGAACTCGCACGATCATAGATCACTACCCCCTCAAGATAGCGTGTCTGCCAATTCCACCACGACCGCAAAGTCTATATAATGGGCCTAGGCTGACTCGAACAGCCGACCTCACGCTTATCAGGCGTGCGCTCTAACCAACTGAGCTATAGGCCCATGGCGGAGAAGGAGGGATTCGAACCCTCGCACGGTTTAACCCGTCTACTCCCTTAGCAGGGGAGCCCCTTATAGCCACTTGGGTACTTCTCCATTATATATAAAATGGGGCGACCGATGGGAATCGAACCCACGAGTGTCGGAGCCACAATCCGATGCGTTAACCACTTCGCCACGGCCGCCACAGAACAAAGATAATGGCGGAGGGAGCAGGATTCGAACCCGCGTGGGCTTGCACCCTAACGGTTTTCAAGACCGCCCCGTTATGACCACTTCGGTATCCCTCCGCAATATATAGAAAATATGGTAGCGGCGGAGGGGATCGAACCCCCGACCTTACGGGTATGAACCGTACGCTCTAGCCAGCTGAGCTACACCGCCATATTTAGATATAAAAATGATCGGGAAGACAGGATTCGAACCTGCGACACCCTGGTCCCAAACCAGGTACTCTACCAAGCTGAGCTACTTCCCGATATAAATGGTTGCGGGGGCAGGACTTGAACCTGCGACCTTCGGGTTATGAGCCCGACGAGCTGCCA
>NZ_CP116902.1:3180000-3227500 GCF_028471905.1 Aneurinibacillus uraniidurans
TATCTCAGCGGCGACTTTATTATCTTATAACATTCCACAGTGTTTGGCAAGTACTTTTTTAAAAAGTTTTTTGCTGTTTGTCCTGCTTCATGTTACCGTCGCTTTTGATTAGCGACAAAATTTATCTTATCACAACACAAGCATATCTTGCAACAAAACTTCATAAAAAATTAAAAACTCTAGGCTATACTATTTATTTGTACTTTTTTCGCAGTTATTTATGATAGTACGGAAAGGGGATCGATAAGTCTCATTCCCCTTTCTGCATACTAATGTGAAAAATCTATACATCTATACTTATGTTCTCACTACTTTTACATGCCCTAGCCTTAGCCATCCTATACTTCTGTAAATCATCATGATTTTGAAACACTGGAAGACTAATATGAAAAGTAGTTCCTTTACCAACTTCGCTTTCTACCTGAATATCCCCTTGATGGTTTTTTATAATATTGTAACTTACCATCATTCCTAGACCTGTTCCCTTTTCTTTCGTTGTATAGAACGGTCGTCCAAGTTTCGCTATTCTGTCCCTTGGTATCCCACAGCCTTGATCGCTCACAGAAACGATAACATTCTCACGCTCTCCTACTTTCACTCTAACCGTTACTTTTCCCTGACCTTCCATAGAGTCAATTGCATTCTTTAACACATTAATAAAAACTTGATTTAAGTGATTCGCCTCACACTGAATATTATGAATATTTAGTTCGAAATCTAGTTCTACCTCAATATTCTTGAGAATAGCCTGCTGATTTACAAGTGTGATGCTTCTATTTATTATGGAAATTATATTTTCTTGTTGGTACTTGATCTTTTGTGGCTTAGCCAGCATCAAAAACTCAGTAGTAATCTCTTCGATGCGCTTTAGCTCTTCCATCATAATTTGAGCATAGTCCTTTCTTTCACCTATATCCCTATGAAGCAATTGCGTAAACCCTTTTAAAGAAGTTAATGGATTTCTGATTTCATGCGCTACCCCTGCCGCTAATTCCCCAATAATGTTTAAAGTATGTACCTTTTGAATAACTTCTTCCGCATGCTTTCGTATTGTGATATCACGGGAGATAACTAAAAGGAATTGTCTTTCACCATTATGATGAAAAATAGGGATTTTAATTACATCAAAAATGGTCGTTTCCCCATCCTCATTTACAAAAACCTCTTCAAATCGAGTTTCTCCTCCATTCTTCCATGCCTGCTCATCTGTTTTTTCACAATGGAGAAGTTCATCATATGAAAGAGCGCAATAAGGCTCTAACTCCACATCGGTTTTTCCTTTATAAATATCACCTTCCATTCGAAAAGTTCGAATAGCAGCCTGATTGGCAAAAAGCCAACGACCGTCTTTATCCTTAAGATTCACAAAATCAGGAATCGAATTCATAATAATCTGTAAAAATTGTTCCTGCCCCGTTTCAGAAGCAATGTTTTCTATTATCCGCTCCTTCATTATATGATCCACCTACACATTAACGAGTAGTTTCAAGAAACTCGATCCATTCCCCATCTACCCCCGCGAAGAAAATATATCGGGAACCGTCTGGAAGCGTTTCGATCTCCTCTGTCAACAAGAACTTTACATTTAAACTTTTCAAGCGCTCGATTTCCTCATCAAGGTTGTCCACTTTAAAACAAATATGATGTACTTTTCCCTCTGTAGGCAAATCACTGTTATAGCCTTGAATTAGCTCCACGATTGTTTCTTGCGATTCTTCAAATCCGAGAAACGCTAATGTAAGATTGGGATTAGGATGACCCATTCTTTTGATTAGTTCTAGGCCAATAACCTCCTGATAAAACTGAATGGATTTCTCAATATCTTTTACCATAATTCCAACATGTTCGATTCTTTTCACAGCCATTTTCTTTATCTCCCTTTCTTTTTTCCTTTTATATCCTTTATATTAACATTTACTTACATAGAATATGAACATTTTTTACAAGAATTAAAGCATGGTACTCGTTCTTTTTACATGCGATAAGCTATAAGTTCATGTTGAATACTTGCAACCATCTTCATGAAAAAAGCCGCCTATCTATGTAAGCGGCCTTCTCCTCTATAAAAATCTCCGATGACACTTCTTTCCATCATACGTGAACAGCACACGTCGATCTTCAATCCGCGTCTCGATATGCACGGACTTCCCCCACAACTTATACACATACGGTAGTGTTTTTTCCAAGTATTTCACATCCAGTTCCATTCCCTCGAACTGATGCAGGAGATACAGTTCCCCATTCTTCAAATAGTCTCCGTCCTGTACGAGAATGTATGGGAATCCTCCGTTTACTCGGCTTGTGATTAGCTGATCTCGCACCGTCTCCCATGTTTTACTTGAAATGGACCAATCATTTCCCTGCTTCGCAAACACGTACATATCCAGTTTATCGACCAGGTCTTTCGTCAAGTAATTGCGGATAAATGATGTATCACTGTCCATTTCCCGCACTTCAAAGATTTGCTTCCGCCCGCTCCCCGGATTACGTCCAAACCGTTCCTGCTCTTCCTGGGTCGGATTGTTCCAGCGTTCTTCGATGTCTTCAAAGATTTTTACACCCAGGTAATACGGATTGATGCTAGTACGTGATGGCTGCACGACACCTGCGTTCAGTTTGGCGTATTCAATCGTCTCTTCTTCGGTTAAATTCATTTCACGTAAGATGCGCTGATGCCAGTAGGACGCCCAGCCTTCGTTTTTCAAAAGTTCTTATTTTTTCTTTATATACATAGATATTTCTATTTTTGCTTCTCATTCCTCGACTAAATGTCTTCTTATAAATCCGGTAATTACATAAAAAAGAGGTTATCCCTCAAGCGGTTCAATTGCTTGCAAGATAACCTTGTTCCTCTTTACTTAAATTAGCTCGGAATTCTGGAGAAGTCGCTGAACAAGAGCGGCAACCTCAGATCTTGTGATGTATTCTTTTGGTGCCAATTGCTTTCCGTTTCTACCAGATATAAGCCCTGCCTGCAGGCAATCTGCCAGGCTGCTCTTCGCCCACTCTGACGCTTTGTTCGCATCCGTGAATGGCTGCAACAGTTCTCCGGCTTCTTTCGCCTGAAGTTTCGTTTGAAGACCGGTTGTTTTCATCGCCTTTGCGATAATCACCATCGCCTGTTCCCGTGTGATTTTATCATTCGGACGGAATGTACCATCTGTAAATCCACCGATTAATTTCGATACATAGGCCGTTTGAACCGTGCTACTGTACCAATCCGTAGTCTTTACATCCGTAAATGGACTGGAACTGCTCTCTGGTTTAAGTCCAAGACCTCGAACGACAATCGCTGCAAACTCCGCACGTGTAATATCTTGGTCAGGATTAAACTTATCGTTACGTACGCCGCCTATCACCATCCGGGAGCCCATATCATTTACGGTTGCTTTCGCCCAGTGATGCTCGACATCCTGGAATGCGACCGGATGCCAGACGACAGAGTACGTACTGTTCGTCAAGCTGTTCACCTTAACATAATACTTCCCATCGATCGCAACAACTTTCGTTGGAACATGGCGTACGGTTCCATCAGAGTCCACTACAATCGCCGTTGTAATTTTATTCGGGTCTACACCATCTGGAATCGCAATCGTCCGTTCCACATACGCGTTAAATTTAGCAACATCAATCGTTCTATCTCCATATGTGCCTGTGACCGTAAAATTGAGCGGCGGGGCAACAATCGTAAATTTTCCTTTCGCTGCGGCGTTTTCCACCACTTTCATCGTTTCCGCTGTCGGTTTGGCGATTTCGATATGGATTTTAATATCTTGAAGAGCAACACCCTTTCCAACTTGATCGGATATCGCATCAATATTAATTTGCTGGGCAGGTAGAGTATACGTCGCATTCTCGGTTTTAATTTCCACAACCGCCTGCTTTTGTTCCATGTTTTTAACCATCTGGCCCGTTAGTTCGCCGACTACGACATCGTTCTTCGTATTAACCGGAATCGTAATCACGATATGCTGCCCTTCCGCTGCCAGTTTCTCTTCTAACTTCTTCGCATCCACTGCGACAGTCGTTACCGTCTGACCATTCACTTTGGTTGTGGTTGCGGTTCCTACATTTTCAACCTTTTCATTGACCAACACGTCAACTCCGTTGTTTGGCGTACTTGGAGTAGAGCTACCGCCACCACTTCCTCCACCCGTAGATGGTATAACAACTTTTGTAATCGTAATCGTGTACGTCTTCGTTGTCATGCCATCCTGAGCTTTAACCACCACAGTGATGGTGTTTGAACCGACGGTCAAAGCGATCCCACCAGAAGCAGTACCATTCGTCACCACAGTGCCGTTCACCGTAACCGTTGCGTTCGAGTCCGACAGAGTCGGCGTGACCGTCAGACTGGTAACCGAGTTCCCTACGCTGACGGTATACGAAGTCGTACCGGAACTAAAAGCTGGTGACAAGGTGCCTTGACTGAAAACGAGATTGCTCAAGTCTGCATTAGTAGAAAGAGCCTCTGCACGCGTTACCGTAATCGTGTACGTCTTCGTCGTACCATCCTGAGCTGTAACCTCCACGGTGATGGTGTTTGAACCGACGGTCAAAGCGATCCCACCAGAAGCAGTACCATTCGTCACCACAGTGCCGTTCACCGTAACCGTTGCGTTCGAGTCCGACAGAGTCGGCGTGACCGTCAGACTGGTAACCGAGTTCCCTACGCTGACGGTATACGAAGTCGTACCGGAACTAAAAGCTGGTGACAAGGTGCCTTGACTGAAAACGAGATTGCTCAAGTCTGCATTAGTAGAAAGAGCCGCTGCACGCGTTACCGTAATCGTGTACGTCTTCGTCGTACCATCTTGGGCTGTAACCACCACGGTGATGGTGTTTGAACCGACGGTCAAAGCGATCCCACCAGAAGCAGTACCATTCGTCACCGCGGTGCCGTTCACCGTAATCGTTGCGTTCGAGTCCGACAGAGTCGGTGTGACCGTCAGACTGGTAACCGAGTTCCCTACGCTGGCGGTATACGAAGTCGTACCGGAACTAAAAGCTGGTGACAAGGTGCCTTGACTGAAAACGAGATTGCTCAAGTCTGCATTAGTAGAAAGAGCCGCTGCACGCGTTACCGTAATCGTGTACGTCTTCGTCGTACCATCTTGGGCTGTAACCACCACGGTGATGGTGTTTGAACCGACGGTCAAAGCGATCCCACCAGAAGCAGTACCATTCGTCACCGCGGTGCCGTTCACCGTAATCGTTGCGTTCGAGTCCGACAGAGTCGGTGTGACCGTCAGACTGGTAACCGAGTTCCCTACGCTGACGGTATACGAAGTCGTACCGGAACTAAAAGCTGGTGACAAGGTGCCTTGACTGAAAACGAGATTGCTCAAGTCTGCATTAGTAGAAAGAGCCGCTGCACGCGTTACCGTAATCGTGTACGTCTTCGTCGTACCATCTTGGGCTGTAACCACCACGGTGATGGTGTTTGAACCGACGGTCAAAGCGATCCCACCAGAAGCAGTACCATTCGTCACCGCGGTGCCGTTCACCGTAATCGTTGCGTTCGAGTCCGACAGAGTCGGTGTGACCGTCAGACTGGTAACCGAGTTCCCTACGCTGGCGGTATACGAAGTCGTACCGGAACTAAAAGCTGGTGACAAGGTGCCTTGACTGAAAACGAGATTGCTCAAGTCTGCATTAGTAGAAAGAGCCGCTGCACGCGTTACCGTAATCGTGTACGTCTTCGTCGTACCATCTTGGGCTGTAACCACCACGGTGATGGTGTTTGAACCGACGGTCAAAGCGATCCCACCAGAAGCAGTACCATTCGTCACCGCGGTGCCGTTCACCGTAATCGTTGCGTTCGAGTCCGACAGAGTCGGTGTGACCGTCAGACTGGTAACCGAGTTCCCTACGCTGGCGGTATACGAAGTCGTACCGGAACTAAAAGCTGGTGACAAGGTGCCTTGACTGAAAACGAGATTGCTCAAGTCTGCATTAGTAGAAAGAGCCGCTGCACGCGTTACCGTAATCGTGTACGTCTTCGTCGTACCATCCTGAGCTGTAACCTCCACGGTGATGGTGTTTGAACCGACGGTCAAAGCGATCCCACCAGAAGCAGTACCATTCGTCACCGCGGTGCCGTTCACCGTAATCATTGCGTTCGAGTCCGACAGAGTCGGTGTGACCGTCAGACTGGAAACAGCATTCCCTACGCTGGCGGTATACGAAGTCGTACCGGAACTAAAAGCTGGTGACAAGGTGCCTTGACTGAAAACGAGATTGCCTAAGTCTGCATTGGTAGAAAGAGCCGCTGCACGCGTTACCGTAATCGTGTACGTCTTCGTCGTACCATCTTGGGCTGTAACCACCACGGTGATGGTGTTTGAACCGACGGTCAAAGCGATCCCACCAGAAGCAGTACCATTCGTCACCGCAGTGCCGTTCACCGTAACCGTTGCGTTCGAGTCCGACAGAGTCGGCGTGATCGTCAGACTGGTAACCGAGTTCCCTACGCTGGCGGTATACGAAGTCGTACCGGAACTAAAAGCTGGTGACAAGGTGCCTTGACTGAAAACGAGATTGCTCAAGTCTGCATTAGTAGAAAGAGCCTCTGCACGCGTTACCGTAATCGTGTACGTCTTCGTCGTACCATCTTGGGCTGTAACCACCACGGTGATGGTGTTTGAACCGACGGTCAAAGCGATCCCACCAGAAGCAGTACCATTCGTCACCGCAGTGCCGTTCACCGTAACCGTTGCGTTCGAGTCCGACAGAGTCGGCGTGATCGTCAGACTGGTAACCGAGTTCCCTACGCTGGCGGTATACGAAGTCGTACCGGAACTAAAAGCTGGTGACAAGGTGCCTTGACTGAAAACGAGATTGCCTAAGTCTGCATTAGTAGAAAGAGCCGCTGCACGCGTTACCGTAATCGTGTACGTCTTCGTCGTACCATCTTGGGCTGTAACCACCACGGTGATGGTGTTTGAACCGACGGTCAAAGCGATCCCACCAGAAGCAGTACCATTCGTCACCGCGGTGCCGTTCACCGTAACCGTTGCGTTCGAGTCCGACAGAGTCGGCGTGATCGTCAGACTGGAAACAGCATTCCCTACGCTGGCGGTATACGAAGTCGTACCGGAACTAAAAGCTGGTGACAAGGTGCCTTGACTGAAAACGAGATTGCTCAAGTCTGCATTGGTAGAAAGAGCCGCTGCACGCGTTACCGTAATCGTGTACGTCTTCGTCGTACCATCTTGGGCTGTAACCACCACGGTGATGGTGTTTGAACCGACGGTCAACGGAACCATGTAAGCAATTCCGCTGGTCACTGCATTTCCGTTCACTGTCACGGTTGCATTGCTATCTGCTAGCGTTGGTGTGACATTGATGCTGGACGTACTGTTGCCCACACTTGCTGTGTAGCTCGTCATACCTGCCGTAAATGTCGGACTAAGGGTACCTGCACTCAACGTTAAACTGCTCAAATCCGCATTGCTCGACAACGAGGCAGCACGCGTGACGGCAATGGTATAGGGTTTGGTCGTACCATCTTGAGCTGTAACGACGACCGTGATGGTATTCGATCCCTCATTTAGAGGAATGGATCCGGATGAGCTACCACTCGTCACCGTAACCCCATTTATCGTTACGGTTGCTGTTGCATCCGCTACCGTAGGAGTAACAGTAGTGCTACTTGTACTGTTCCCTACACTTGCGGTATAGTTGGTCGTCACCGGTGAGAAGGCTGGGCTTAACGTGATATCAGAAAGCGATAGGTTACTTAAATTTGCATTGCTACTTAAGGGAGAATGAATATTACTGAGGTTAATATTGTCAAACCCTAGAAAAAAAGTATTATCTCCTACATCTGGTCTGAACGCTGTAATTTCAACACTAGTGATATTTTGGAATCTGGCGTTATTTGAAGCGCTAATACTAGTACCGCCTCTACCTCCAATGGGATAATATATAGTGCCTTTACTTGTCGAACCGTTTTTGGCATCTATATAGACATACTCTGATTGCCCAATAACCTCTAGAATATCCATTGAATCCAGATTAAACAAGTTTCCACTCTGAAGAGAAATAACCACCTTGACAGCCCCAGGGCTATAAGGATCAACATAGGCAAAATTTCCAGTAACATTGCCCGCTCGATTAACTCCATAATTTGAGCCGTCATCACTTATCAGTGCTCCCCCGGTAGTCTTTAACTGAATCGTTTCTCCAGATTTGGTCTGAGATACTGTTTGTGATGAATCATAGTTAGACCCTTCAAAGTCAAAAATTAAATTGCTCGATTGTACTTTTGATACAGTCACTTTGTAAGTCTTGGTTGTACCGTCTTGAGCAGTAACGACAGCCGTGATGGTATTCAATCCCACATTTAGAGGAATAGATCCGGATGAGCTACCACTCATCACCGTCGCGCCATTGACTTTTACTGTTGCTGTAGGATCAGCAACTATTGGTGTGACTGTAATGCTACTTATACTGTCTCCTACACTTGCGGTATAGGTAGTCGTGCTGGAGTCAAAATTAGGGGTTAATGTCCCGGCACTCAACGTCAGGGTACTTAGGTTCGCGTTTAAAGATCGTGTGACCGTTACCTGATACGTCTTCGTCGTACCATCTTGAGCTGTAACGACTAACATGATGGTATTCGATCCCTCATTTAGAGGAATGGATCCGGATGAACTCCCACTCGTCACCGTCGCGCCATTGACTTTTACTGTTGCTGTAGGATTAGCAACTGTTGGTGTAACTGTAATGTTACTTGTACTGTTCCCTACACTTGCGGTATAGGTGGTCGTGCTGGAATCAAAATTAGGAGTTAATATCCCGGCGCTCAACGTCAGGGTACTTAGGTTCGCGTTTGAAGACAAAACTGTAGCATCTCGTGTGACCGTCACCTGGTACGTCTTCGTCGTACCATCTTGAGCAGTAACAACGACCGTGATGGTATTTGATCCAACATTTAGAGGAATGGATCCGGATGAGCTACCACTCGTCACCGTAACCCCATTTATCGTTACGGTTGCTGTTGCATCCGCTACCGTAGGAGTAACAGTAGTGCTACTTGTACTGTTCCCTACACTTGCGGTATAGTTGGTCGTCACCGGTGAGAAGGCTGGGCTTAACGTGATATCAGAAAGCGATAGGTTACTTAAATTTGCATTGCTACTTAAGGGAGAATGAATATTACTGAGGTTAATATTGTCAAACCCTAGAAAAAAAGTATTATCTCCTACATCTGGTCTGAACGCTGTAATTTCAACACTAGTGATATTTTGGAATCTGGCGTTATTTGAAGCGCTAATACTAGTACCGCCTCTACCTCCAATGGGATAATATATAGTGCCTTTACTTGTCGAACCGTTTTTGGCATCTATATAGACATACTCTGATTGCCCAATAACCTCTAGAATATCCATTGAATCCAGATTAAACAAGTTTCCACTCTGAAGAGAAATAACCACCTTGACAGCCCCAGGGCTATAAGGATCAACATAGGCAAAATTTCCAGTAACATTGCCCGCTCGATTAACTCCATAATTTGAGCCGTCATCACTTATCAGTGCTCCCCCGGTAGTCTTTAACTGAATCGTTTCTCCAGATTTGGTCTGAGATACTGTTTGTGATGAATCATAGTTAGACCCTTCAAAGTCAAAAATTAAATTGCTCGATTGTACTTTTGATACAGTCACTTTGTAAGTCTTGGTTGTACCGTCTTGAGCAGTAACGACAGCCGTGATGGTATTCAATCCCACATTTAGAGGAATAGATCCGGATGAGCTACCACTCATCACCGTCGCGCCATTGACTTTTACTGTTGCTGTAGGATCAGCAACTATTGGTGTGACTGTAATGCTACTTATACTGTCTCCTACACTTGCGGTATAGGTAGTCGTGCTGGAGTCAAAATTAGGGGTTAATGTCCCGGCACTCAACGTCAGGGTACTTAGGTTCGCGTTTAAAGATCGTGTGACCGTTACCTGATACGTCTTCGTCGTACCATCTTGAGCTGTAACGACTAACATGATGGTATTCGATCCCTCATTTAGAGGAATGGATCCGGATGAACTCCCACTCGTCACCGTCGCGCCATTGACTTTTACTGTTGCTGTAGGATTAGCAACTGTTGGTGTAACTGTAATGTTACTTGTACTGTTCCCTACACTTGCGGTATAGGTGGTCGTGCTGGAATCAAAATTAGGAGTTAATATCCCGGCGCTCAACGTCAGGGTACTTAGGTTCGCGTTTGAAGACAAAACTGTAGCATCTCGTGTGACCGTCACCTGGTACGTCTTCGTCGTACCATCTTGAGCAGTAACAACGACCGTGATGGTATTTGATCCAACATTTAGAGGAATGGATCCGGATGAGCTACCACTCGTCACCGTAACCCCATTTATCGTTACGGTTGCTGTTGCATCCGCTACCGTAGGAGTAACAGTAGTGCTACTTGTACTGTTCCCTACACTTGCGGTATAGTTGGTCGTCACCGGTGAGAAGGCTGGGCTTAACGTGATATCAGAAAGCGATAGGTTACTTAAATTTGCATTGCTACTTAAGGGAGAATGAATATTACTGAGGTTAATATTGTCAAACCCTAGAAAAAAAGTATTATCTCCTACATCTGGTCTGAACGCTGTAATTTCAACACTAGTGATATTTTGGAATCTGGCGTTATTTGAAGCGCTAATACTAGTACCGCCTCTACCTCCAATGGGATAATATATAGTGCCTTTACTTGTCGAACCGTTTTTGGCATCTATATAGACATACTCTGATTGCCCAATAACCTCTAGAATATCCATTGAATCCAGATTAAACAAGTTTCCACTCTGAAGAGAAATAACCACCTTGACAGCCCCAGGGCTATAAGGATCAACATAGGCAAAATTTCCAGTAACATTGCCCGCTCGATTAACTCCATAATTTGAGCCGTCATCACTTATCAGTGCTCCCCCGGTAGTCTTTAACTGAATCGTTTCTCCAGATTTGGTCTGAGATACTGTTTGTGATGAATCATAGTTAGGCCCTTCAAAGTCAAAAATTAAATTGCTACTTGCCTGAACGGGAAAAGCAGTAATAAAAAACATAATTGAAAACAACACCATGAGAATAGCGAGATTTTTCCTCATAAATGCAAATGAGTGAAATATCTTCCACCTATTTTCTATTAATCTTCTTATTAAATTCATATATTCCTCCGATAGGCTGAACCTAATAGATCATTGTGCATACCACTGGGCCCCCAGGGCTCCTACCTGCTGCGCCTAGTGAGTTGTAGTTGCCTCCTAGGGCACGAGTAGTAACGTATTAACTACCAGTGCGACAGTCGTTATGTGTGACTAATTCACACTATCGATAGACTTTATAATATTTCCACTGTACGTTACGTCGGTCCATCTACATTGCCCGTATGTGACTCTCGAGATCCCATCAGTCACACCTGAATTCACTTTAGATTAATACCCAGCCAACGCTGCCAATATAATATAAACACTAAAGACTGATACAGAACATGCCCCCCTCCAAGATATTGAGTTTTGAAAGAACAGCACAATCGGATTGAAACGCCTCCTCCCCCTTGTCGCATGATGTCTGTTCAATCCCGAATCGGCTAAATCCCCCAAGTTGCGAAAGTTGAGTTAGGTAAAACAAAAACCCACAAACTCTCATCCGTAAATCACTTTTAATTCGACCGGACACCTTCTTTTTCAACTTTCATTGTAATAAGTTCAAAAGCTGATCCATTAAATGGAGCCAATCATTCAATGCAATGTTCATAATTTTCGATAAATGGTTTCTAAAATCCTGCAATCAATCTACGATGCTTTTTGCCGCGAAAGAAAAGCTACTCATCTAACTTCAAAACCGAGTGGAGCTATTATATACATCGTTGAACCGGCTAGACATTAATTCTTACTTATACTCCCTAGTTTTAAGTATATATAAAAATATAGATGCCCCCTCTATATTCAAAATGCACATTACTTTTTTGAACAAGAAACCCCTAATAACCAAGATAGAAATATTATAAAAATGAAATTCTTCACCTAATCACCGAGAGCGTTTATTTATTGAAATCACCGTCTATAATAATAAACAACAACAAGTCCAGAATTTCCTAAGGACAAGGCTTCATTCAGTCATACCAATCTCGGTAACTGGGTAGGGTCGGGATAGCTACCCTCACCTAAAACCGAGATTGTGCAAATTACTTTTACTTATTTACACCTAACAACCGAGAAAAGCAGCAAAAAATAAATCCCCCGTTTTCCATACGGAGGATTTAAAACAACAGCTCAAGTTGCGTCGTATCGACTTTGCGTCTGTCCAGATCATAACGAGTTTTAAATTCAATGTTATGGTTCTTATCAATTGAAATGTATTCAACCAGATGGGTAAGCATTCTTCGCAATGTAGTCTGATTGATTTCATCACGCGGTTTCAAAATATCCTGGATAATAAATCCCCAGGATTCCGGCTTTAGGTCAACCTGTTCAATAGACTGAATCTGTTTTGTTTTCGTCTTAATTTGCTTCTCCGTCATTTCAATACGCTTGCTTATATCTATCCGATACATTGTGATAAGATTAATCATTTTTTTGCTCTTATCATCTGGATTACTTCTCATACGCTCTATAAGTTCAGCTTTAATTCGGTTTAGCTGAATGTTGTATTCACCAAGCTCTTGTTCCAACTTAGAAACCTCGTCTTTCATTCTTTGTATATCGATTTGGAAGCTCTTTTGGATATGAGAAAAAATATACGAGGCATTAATCCGAATATCATTCAGAATTTTGTCGATAGCGTATTCGTGAAAAGAATCGGCTTCAATCTTTAATCTACAAGTTTGGCAAAAGTATATCCGTTTCCCGTACTTCTTTCCGTTATTTCCGGATGAAGTTTGATCTTTTGGTTTTAGCTTTACATTGCATTCTTTACAGATTGCAATATTCGCAAAAAGGTAAGAGGTTTTATATTGCTTGGGAGGAACCTTTCTCTCTCGCCTTTCACAGTACAGCTTCCAGCAAAGCTCCCAATCTTCTTTTGAAACAATCGGTTCAATATATTCAGAGTGAACAATAATCCAGGTCTCTCGGTCAGCGAATGTTCCTTTTCCGGGTCCTGTTCGTTTACCCCAGCTCATATAACCGGCGTAGAAAGGATTGGTTATAATGCTTCGTACTTTTTCTTTTGTCCATTTATCATCGCTGTTTTCTAGAGAAAGAGAATTTGCAATGGATGCAAATCCTTCATTCTTTTTGTACATATCAAAAATTCGCCGAATGAACTCAGACTCTTCTTGATAAGGAGTGAATCGATATTCGTTTTTAAGGTAGCGGTAGCCGTATGGAGGATTTCCGCCTGTCCAGTATCCCTTCTTGGCACGGACGATTAACCCTGCTCGCGTCCTTTTAGAAATTTGGTCTACTTCATATTTGGAGATACCATCCTGGGCAAGTTGGGCGATAATATCTCCTTTTTCATCATAGAGTGTTTCCGTACTGCTGATTACAATGGGAATTCCATAGATCCTTATGGTTTCCCGAATGTATTGGTGCTCCAGAGGATGCCGGGCAAGACGATCATTATTATAAACAGCGATAAACTCAAAGCGGCGCTGCTCCGCATCTGCAAGTAGTTCCATTAGCTGCTTTCTTTGTGTTACTTTATTTTTCTTTGCTGATACTCCAGCATCCAGGTACTCCTTTTCAATGGTACAGCCATATTTTCGCACCATTTCATAAACAGAAACCTGTTGCATATCCATCTCCTGTTTATTTGTAGAGTGCCTGCCATAAAAAACACCACGCATTCCTGGTTTGAGCACAGTAGACAAGTTCATGGCGAAACAATCGCCTCCTTGATCTGAAGAAATGGATGCTTAAATGTGATTTCAATATAGAGAGGATAAACCATGACCTGATGGATGACATCGGAGAATAGCTCTTTTACTACTTTCTCATCGAGTTCCTGAATATTTTCCTTACTTGCAAAGTGCTCGTCCTGCTGTTTGATTTTATTTCTGATTTCTTCAAGTTCACCTATACAGAACTGAACACGTTCTTTTAGACGTTTTTGTTCTGCAAATTTGTCATAACCATTTACAAGCGCTTGCTCTAGCGATTCTTTTTTAGAAGGGTCTTTTTCACAAAACCATTTTTCTGTTCGAGTAATCAGGTGCCTTCTTGTTTCACTCAATTTGTTTTCAATACCGCGTAACTGATCTTCAAGAGCAGCACGGTTGCTCTTTTCAAAACGAACAAACAAATCCTGAAGGTGACTGGAAAGTAGCTCTCCAAAAAAGTTATAGCATCGATCTAGCATTTGTTGCTCAATATCGGCCTTCTCGAGTTTAATCGCGTTGTGCTTTTTGCAGATGTACCGAGCATTTTTAGCTTTTCCGACAAGTGGCTGCAACAGAAGAGATTGTTCCTGTCTTTTTACTTCTTCATGACATTCTCCACAAAATAAAAGCGATTCTAAAGGGAAAAACACTTTCGGAATCTGTGTTCGGTTTTTAGCCTGCTGGATTAATTCCAGTTGATACTGAGCTTTTTCCCAGTCTTCTTCATTAATGACGGCGAGGTGGTCCACTCTTTTTTGTAGCGTTTCATCCTCATAATTCATTACACGCAACCCCATATAAAGCGGGTTGGTTAAGACACTGCGAACACTTTGAGATGTCCATGGCTTGCCATCGCGAAGCTGGTTATTCTCATTCAGGTCTTTGGCGACTTCTCCTGTTGAATGACCATCATTAAACCGTTCATAAATTGTTTTTACAATAGAGAGTTTTTCTTCATCTCGGGTAATTTTCTTCGATGCAGAGTTGTAGGAGTAGCCGAACGGAAGGGTTCCAATATATTTACCATTTAGGAAATTTGCTTTTGTTCTTGCTCGGATACGCTCAATAATTTGTTCGCCTTCACGCTGTACCATCCCGGCCATGATGTATTCAAATAACTCACCGACTGGAGTGTAATAGATGGGGATTTCATTTTCAGCCGTGAAAATTACTTGTACATTTTTCTCTTTTAACAGTTCATAAATCTCAAGGTATTCAATCGCTTTTCTCGCCAAGCGATCTCGTTTGAATACAAATAACGTACTTACTTTATCATTCCGAATGTCCTGTAAAAGCTTTTTCAATCCGGCACGCTGGACAATTGTCGTTTTTCTGGCTGACACTGCTTTATCTACATACTCTTCTTCAATGGGGATGATATGATGAATTGAACTTTCAAATGCCATGTATTGTTGCATATCAATGGAGTTCACCTGAATTTCTGTTGAACTTCTATAGTAGGCGACAGCTTTCATAGCAACCTCCTTTACTCTGCCTAGTTCATTTTATGTTTGGTTGCTTTTAGCTAGTCCACTTTATCAGCCTGTTTTAACAAGGTCTGCTTTATGAGATCGATATAAATTTCAAACCACTTCTGCGCCGCTTCAGGGTCATGTACATAGCTTACGGAACGAACTGTATACGTTGGTGTCTGCTTTTTCTTGTCTGATTTCTTCACAAAAACTTTCCTTTCAGGAGGAATACGATGATAAATAAATTCGGTCAAAGAGTTCGTACCTTGCGACTTCAGCAGGGAATTGGTCTAAATGCTTTAGCTAATCGACTCAATGTTTCACCGGCTTATCTTAGTAATCTGGAGAACGGAAAGACGGAGACCGTTAACCTTTCTTTTTTACATCAGTTACAGGAAGAACTAAACCTAGATATTTCTATACTGCTGGGATCGGCTGATGTGGAAAACCATCGAGACTACGATGAATTTGGCTTTCGTCTTCAACATGCTAGTCTTGCACTAAACAAGCTACAAAAACTTAATCCTTCCTTTGCCGAGTACTTACTTGCCAGTATCGAGCGGGGTGTTTCCTTGTTCTCAGGCCAACAAGAGCACCCGTCTCAATCTGAAACATCCCAGGACTATCACTAGGATTCACTACACGAGAAATTTTATTCATAATAAAAAACAACTGTTTACCATCATGAATAAAACAACCAAAAAGAAGAGAGTCTAACCAGTAACCGGTTGACTCTCTTTTCTGTCTGTAAACATTACTTTAATTCGACTGGCTTCTGCTTCTCCGAGCTCATTCTCTAATAAATGTGCTGCGGCCATTTCCTTGCAAGTCTGTTCCCAAAGCAACATTCTTTCTTTAATTCTGCATAAAAGTAATTCGTCTGCTACTTCATATATGTTACAGAAGGAAAGCATTTCAGATTCGTCACTAATCGAGAAACGAACTTTTACATCTCTCATGGCTATCCCTCCCTTGTCTACATGCTATGTAAGAACAGCTAAGGGACAACCCTTAAATTTTTCTCATTTCATGTTAAAGGGGAGTGAACCATATACATAGGACAAGAACTCAAAAAAAAGCCTGGTGAACTCATATGAAACATGAATTTGAACAAATCAACGCGAAAAGTATCGCCCTATATTGTCGAGTTTCTACGGACGAGCAAGCACGAGAAGGCGTTTCCCTTGATGAACAGCAGGAGCGACTGAAGGCTTATTGTCGAGCTATGGGATGGAGTACAGAGCCAATTTTGTTTGTGGATGATGGATATTCAGCTAAAAATATGGACCGTCCTCAATTAAATCGTTTGCTCCAAGCCGTTGAAAAAGGAAGCATATCTCGAATCCTTGTTACGAAGCTTGATCGGTTAAGCAGACGCCTTCTTGACTTGTTGAAGCTGATTGATGTATTTCAGGAATATGATGTTTCTTTTGCCTCTATAAGTGAATCATTCGATACGAATACTCCATCTGGACGCCTCACTCTTCAAGTCTTAGGAGCCGTCGCAGAGTTTGAACGTGAACGTATACGTGAGCGCGTATTTGAAAATATGATTCACGCAGCAAATCAGGGGAAGTGGCTAACACAAAGCCCTTATGGTTATCGGTTAGAAAATAAAGAGCTAGTTATTTATGAACCTGAAGCGCAAATTGTCCGTGATGTATATGATATGTACTTGAATCAGGGGATCGGTTATCGAGGGATTGCCAGGAAACTGAATGATGCTGGCATTCTATCTAAACAAAAAAAGGAATGGTCGCTCCGGGCTATAAAACTGATGCTGACCAATCCAGCTTATAAAGGAACCCTTGTCTGGAATCGGGTAGATACAAGCAAGTCAAAGCGCAATCTAAAGGATAACAGCGAGTGGGTAGTAGTCGATGATGCACTCCCAATTATTATTGATAAGAAGACCTGGGAACGTGTACAGCATCAAACCAATAAAAAACAAATGGCTCCCCGTGCTCAAACAAGTCCACACCTTCTTGGTGGACTTTTGAAATGTGGGAAATGTGGTTCTGGTATGAGCATTGGCTGGTCGGGATCAAAAAATAAAAGATATCGTGTATATGTTTGCTCTGCCCATAAAAATAAAGGTACCTGTACAAGTAAACAATACCGAGCAGACGAAGTCGAAGAATGGTTTAAAGAAGGATTGCAGCAGTTGTTAAATATGATCGGTTATCAATCATTTCCTCAGTTGATCCAAAAAGCAACTCAACAAAACGAAGAAAATTTAGAGCAAAAAATTCGTACAGCGAAAAACCGCTACAAACGAAAAGTAGAGGCATACACCGCCGGATTGATTGAACTTGAGGATCTAAATGAGGAAAAACAGCGTTTAGAAAAACTTATAGAGGAAGCAGATCAAAAAAGTTCAGTGTCTCAAATCGATATTTCAGATGTAGAGGAAATGGTTAAAGAAAAAATTAAAAATGCTCTCGATGCTATTGATATATTACCCGTTCCAGAAGCGAAGTCTTTAATCAAAACTATCGTTGAAAAAGTAATTATACCCGGGGAAAAAGATATTGAAATCGTTCTACGTATAAATTAGCTATCTATTTAATCTCTTCTAACCAAAAAGGGATATCCCGCAAGCTGCTCTATTGATGGCTTGCTGGATATCTCTTTTGTTTTACGCATCTTTTGGTAACTAAATCAACTCGGATTTCTGTAGAAGTCTTTGAACAATCGCAGCAACCTCAGCTCGAGAGATGAACGCTTTCGGTGCCAATTGCTGACCATTTCTACCAGATACAAGGCCTGCTTGCAAGCAATCTACACCCCCATTCTTCGCCCAGTGCTTCTCTACATCTTTAAATTCCAGAGGATGCCAGACAATCGAATACGTACTGTTCGTCAAACTATTGATTTTAGCAAAATACTTTCCATCAATCATAACTACTTTAGTCGGTACGTGACGAGCCGTTTCATCCGGGTCAACAACGACGCCTGTTGTAATCTTGTTCGGGTCTATTCCGTCCGGAATGGCGATGGTTCTTTCTACGTACGCATTGAACTTAGAGACATCGATTGTCTTATCTCCATATGTTCCTTTTACCGTGAAATTGACGGGTGGGGCTACAATGGTGAATTCACCTTTTGCTGCCGAGTTCTCCACGATCTTCGCCGTTTCCGCTGTCGGTTTGGAAATCTCGATCTTTACTTTAATGTCTTGCAGATTCACACTCTTACCGATTTGCTCGGATACGGCGTCAATGTTAATCTGCTGGGCATGTGGTGGGACCCCTCTATAAGACTTATGACTGCTCGCTATACCCTTCTTGTTACATATCCTTATGCCTGGCAATTTAAAAAAGCTGACGTCGGTAATCTACGACGTCAGCTTGCCGCTTAGGGGCTTTTTTCAATTTCTATAAAATAGGGTCTTAACTACGAAGGGATGGTTCTTTTTTGACTTATGGAGTGTGACCTCCGAGGTACTGCGGCGTGCTCGGGAAGATGTTCCATTCCCCGTACAGGTTGAACGAGCCCGAACCTGCATGAATGCCAGACTTGCGGATAATCGTTCCACCATTTGGCATGAATTGACTGTGCGAGGTCGGATCACCAAGCACGTCGATTACGACTCCATTTTTCTTCAGAACAAAGCCTGTAGTAACAACATCATTGCCCAGATCGTACATCGCTAGTTCATCATTGAAGTACGTGACAGCAGGGGCAATGTCGAACAGATCATAAAATATCCGGTCAATGAAGAGATACGGCATACCCTTCCAGAGCGGAAACAACGCTTTGGTATATGAGCTTTCCTGTCCAGTCTTGAGCTTATATTGATGGACTTCCAGTTCATAGCCGGACACTTTCTGCGAGGTGTCGCCAACAGGGTTATAGAACAACTGAATCGCCGTGCGCCCGTTACCCAGGTCCATATATTGTGAGAAGTACAAGTCCTCAGCTCCTTGTGGATTGACAGTGACATGCAGCACGACTGCCGAGCCGTTTGCACCGATCACCCACACCGACCGCGAAGCGTCGCCGTTCCATGTCCAGAGCTTTCCGTTCAGCGCCACGGGTCCGATCAGGGTCGAGTCAGGGGTGCCTTCGTATATTTGGAACTTGGTTTGGTCCGGGAAGATGCTCGATAGATCGTAGCTGATACTGTCCTTCACACCCTGTTTCGTCCGAATCTCCACCTGTCCGTTCGGAGCAAGCGGCGCGTTGCGCACGGCGAGGTCGTAGGTCGTCGTGCCTCCCTTGCCATCGTCTGCGGTGATCTGTACCTTCGTGCTGCCCGCGGTCGAATCTGGTGTCAGCGTGAGGAGATTTCCAGAAACGGATGCAGCGACGATGCCAGACGTTTGCGGAACGGCGGTAAAGGTCAGTGCATCGCCGTCCGGATCTTCAAACAGTTGAGTCAGGTCGAACGTCCGGGCATTGGTCACTCCGGCAGTCAGGACTTGTTCGTAGATGGAGCTGACAACTTCCGGGGCTTGGTTTTGCCCCGTTGGAGCCGCTTTGACCTCTACCAGAATGGATGCCGTTGCGGTTCCCCCTCTGCCATCACTCACCATCAAGGTTACCTCTGTTTGGCCTACACCGACCGGTGTTAATGTCAGTGTATCTCCGCTCACCGTTACCGTTGCGATGCCATGGTCGTTTGTATCTGCTGTCAACGTCAGCGGATCATTATCCTCATCATGCAAGTAACTCGATAAATCCAGCTGCTGTGCATTCCCTCCCACTTGTAGGGTTTGCTTCGCTATCGAGTCAACCGCCGGATTGTGATTGGTTACAGATGCTGCCTTCACCTCTACCGGAATGGATGCCGTTGCGCTTCCTCCTCTGCCATCGCTCACCGTCAAGGCTACCTCTGTTTGGCCTACACCAACTGGTGTTAATGTCAGTGTATCTCCGCTCACTGTTACCGTTGCGATGCCATGGTCGTTTGTATCTGCTGTCAACGTAAGTGGATCATTGTCCTCATCGTGCAAGTAATTAGATAAATCCAACTGTTGGGCATTTCCCCCTACCTGCAGAGTTTGCTTCGCTATTGAGTCAACCGTCGGATTATGATTCGTTACAGATGCCGCCTTCACCTCTACCGGAATGGATGCCGTTGCGCTTCCTCCTCTGCCATCGCTTACCGTCAAGGTTACCTCTGTTTGACCTACACCAACCGGTGTTAATGTCAGTGTATTTCCGCTCACCGTTACCGTTGCGATGCTATGATCCTTTGTATCTGCTGTCAATGTCAGTGGATCATTATCCTCATCATGCAAGTAACCAGATAAATCTAGTTGTTGTGCATTTCCCCCTACCTGTATGGTTTGTGAAGGAATAGTACTAATAGAAGGTTCGGCATTCGGTAATGCGGTTACGTTTAGTTTGAATACTTGCGTAATACTACTGCCAGCATTGGATGCTGTAACTGTCACTGTTGCGATACCCACCCGCAAAGGATGTAGAGTTAATGTACTGTCTGACAAACTTAATGTGGCAATATCAGTATTATCGATAATTGCTGTATAGTTTAAAGGATCATTAGTCGTATTTACAAACAAAGAGTTAAGATTAAGAGTGGGATTACTCGATCCTAACTGTACAGATTGATCAGGAATCGAATCGTTAACGGACAGAGTGAATGAAGCCGTCGTTTTCTTTCCAACTTGATCATCGGCAACAACTGTAATTTTCGATGTCCCTTTCCCTTGCGGCATAACTGTAAGAATATTTCCTGTAACAGACACCTTGGCAACACTATTATTCTGGGAAGCAGCCCCAAATTTCAAAGTAGGTTGCTCATCATCTTTCAGATACTGAGATAAATCGATCGTATAATTTCCATTTGCAAGTAAAATGAGTTGAGGGTCAACAAAATTCTTAATTAGCTTTGGTGCTGTGTTCCCTCCACTAGAACCACCAGATGAACTACCTCCCGATGAACTTTGTGAGGCAGATGATGACGTAGTTACCCCGCTAACCGCTGATGAAGGTACACCCGTAGCAAGTGTCACGCCTCCCACTTTACTTGATGCTCCTGTCGTTACCTGAGACTGCGGATTATTAACTTGAAGTTGCCCGACTGAACCAGAATTATTTAGCGCCACTGATCCAGAACCATTCACTGTTACAGTAGCAATATCTGCATTACCAGCTACTGTTACTGGGCTTGAACTCGCTACAACAACTTGCTGAACAGTTCCTTGCACGTTAACTGTTTGTGCACCCTCACTAATCGTCATTTGTTGTAGCTTCGCTGTCGGGTCTACTTCAATCGTTGCATTCGTTCTTACATCCATACTTTGTACCGTTGTACTACCTGAAGAGACGACATGTACGTCCTGCTTCGTAACATTAACAGATTGCAGCTGTGAATCCTCAAACTCGACTGTATTTTCATCCCCACCTTCAATTCTTGCCATGCCTTTCACTGTTAATTTCTTAGCGTAAAAATCGTTTTGAAGCATCTTTTTAATGGTGAAATTATTCAATACCGTCAGATTCGATACTGTAATATAATCACTCGCAACGATCAAATCCCCGTCTACTATCGCTCCATTTCCGTTTAAAATAAGGTTCCCAGCAAATTCTTTTTCGCCTGTCTTCGCTGGACTTCCACCCGCCACAAGCTCTAGGTATGTGATTTTCGTGATCGTTTGATTTGACGATTCAAAGTCAATGTTTGCCTTCTGGAGAACCTTCGCATTCTCTTCATTTAATAGCCCTTTCAAACTTTCAGATACTTGATAGACGGAGCCGTTAATCGTAACCGTATCTTCCTTAATCGTGTCAATTACCATGTGATGAGGAGAAGATGTCACGATATCTACTAATCTAGACAAAACAGAAGCTACCTCCTGGCGTTGAACAAATTTCGCAGGGTTGAAATTTTCCCCATCCCCTTGAAGTAACCCTTGTTCCAGTGCCACTTGAATCGCTGGTTTCGCCCAGGTACTTACCTTACTTTTATCTGCAAATGGGAGATTGTCCCCTTTTCCTTTTGTATCTGCTTTAATCGCATTGACTAATAACACAGCAAGTTCTTCCCGGGTCATGGGGGTATCCGGATGAAAGTCTCCCTTTTCATCCCCCTTCATAATCCCAGCGGTTTTCACTGCTTCAATAGCATCTCTGGCCCATGCAGTTGTTGAAACATCTCGAAAAGGAGACGAACTGCTATTTTGTTTCGTCAGATGTAATACGTTTGCTATCGTTGAAGCGACTTCCTGGCGTGTCATCTTATCCAGTGGTCGAAAACGACCTGTTGGATCTCCGACCATAATCCCTTGTTCTTTCATTTTCCCTACAGCATCTCTTGCCCATGCACTGATTTGATTAGAATCTACAAAAGAAGTGTCCACCGTATTTTGGGACGCTGGTTTTTCCTTACTGGAATTAGGAGCTGCCACAACATGAATCGGTCCAAACAACATAGAAAGAACGACTGTAGTAGATAACACTTTATGGCATTCCCTATATATATTTTTGCTCATGATTTCCCCCTACTTACGAAATAAGTAAAAGTTACTGTAATTACTGTATTAGTTACATATTAATTTAGAATATTTCGTAAGAAAAACTCATAGATGCTGCCGATCTCATTTGCTTACAGCACCATATATTTTCTTAACTTATAAGAAGAGTGTAGAGAAATATGGACCTTCCCTACACTCTAAACATTACCAATTTTCATACTACGTCAGAATGCTTTAATCATCTGCTACGGTGTGTACGAATTTAAGTCATCAGTATAGCCTTGCCCTTTATTTATCCATTCTGCAGAATCGTAGGAGTTCGTATTTCCACGAACAGTACCACTAATACGTCCTAAGGATTGGTAAGGTACAAATTCGGCAATATCGAGAAGCTGATCCCCATAGTATAATTTAAGCTGAATTGATTGCGAATCATCATTATAAAAACCCATCATCTCGTAATAATCGAAGTTTACCTCACCAGAATAGATAGATTCCCCAATAGTAAACGTATTCGCGCTGCGGATAACGGCCCCGCTTTCCGGACTAAAGGTGATATCATCTCCACCATCACTGCGTTCAATATGTACCTTTGTAGCATCAATGTCTTCATCGGTAGGGTTATACAACTCGATACCTTGTAGAAAACCATCGCCCCATACCACTTCAGAAATGAACAAAGTCTTTGTGACTATCTTATTTGCCGCACTAACAACAGGAGCTCCTGTTGTTGTTCCTGTACTTGCGACAGGCGTCACTTCAAAGAAGATGTACTGCCCTTCGTCCTTACTCACAAGTGTATACGTCTTGGAGGTCGCTCCGGTAATGGCTACTTTATTCGTTCCAGCTTCATCATCTGCACGGTACCATTTAAACGTAGACGTTCCTTCCCCATCACTCTCTGCATCGTTGTACGTGTAGCTTCCCGTCAAGGTTTGACCCACCATTGTGGTTCCTTTGATCACCACATTGTCTGCTGTTGGTGCCTGGTTGGCTGCTGATACGTACGTGTACCCATTCGTCAAGTTCGCCGTTCCAATAGGTGTCGTGATGGATACATTCACTGCGCCTGCTGTTCCGGCTGGTACTGTTGCCGTAATCTGGGTGCTAGAATTTATGGTAAAGGAAGTTGCGTAGGTTTCACCAAACTTCACTGCCGTTGCACCTGTTAGTCCTGTACCTGTGATTGTTACCGTATTTCCCCCTACTACCGGACCGGACGACGGGCTAATCGAAGTAATGCTCGATGCCGTAGCATACGTATACCCGCCAGTCAAACTCGCCGTTCCATTCGGCGTTGCGACGGATGCAGTTACTGCACCTGCGCTTCCTGCCGGAACTACAGCTGTGATTTGTGTATCTGAAACAACGGTAAAAGAAACAGCTGAGGCTTCACCAAATTTCACCGCTGTCGCACCTGTTAGTCCTGTGCCTGTGATTGTTACTGTATTTCCACCGGCTGTAGATCCGGACGATGGACTAATCGAAGTAATGCTAGGGTTCGATGCAGCAACATACGTGTATCCACCTACTGAATTTGCCGTTCCATTCGGCGTCGTAACCGATACTGTTACTGTATCTGCAGTAGTTGCGGCTGGTACTGTTGTCGTAATCTGCGTATCAGAATCCACTGTAAAGGACACCGCATCGACTCCACCAAATTTCACTGCTGTTGCACCTGTTAGTCCTGTACCTGTGATTGTTACGGTGTTTCCACCGGCTGTAGATCCGGAGGACGGACTAATCGAAGTAATGCTTGATGCCGCAGCATACGTATATCCACCAGTCAAACTCGCCGTTCCATTCGGCGTTGCGACGGATACAGTTACTGCACCGCTTCCCGCCGGAACTACGGCTGTGATTTGTGTATCCGAAACAACAGTAAAGGAAACAGCTGAGGCTTCACCAAATTTCACCGCCGTTGCACCTGTTAGTCCTGTACCTGTGATTGTTACCGTATTTCCCCCTACTACCGAACCAGAGGACGGGCTAATCGAAGTAATGCTTGATGTCGCAGCATACGTATATCCACCAGTCAAACTCGCCGTTCCATTCGGCGTTGTGACGGATACGGTTACTGCACCTGCGCTTCCTCTCGGGACTACGGCTGTGATTTGTGTATCTGAAACAACAGTAAAAGAAACAGCTGAGGCTTCACCAAATTTCACCGCCGTTGCACCTGCCAGTCTTGTACCTGTGATTGTTACTGTATTTCCACCTACTATAGACCCTGAAGATGGAGTAATGGAAATAATCATTGGAGAAACAGCTGGAGTACTTCCTCCATGCCCCCCGCCTCCACCTGTATTTCCATTTGTAGGTGGTGGTGTTTGTTGGCTGGGTGTAGGATTATTCGGATTATCTGGTGCTTTATGTTTTTCGACTGCCTTGAGGAATTTACTCGTTACTAAAGCAACAGCCTGTCTATCAGCGATTCCCTTAGGATTAAAGCTATTTTCCGAGTCTCCAACCAATAAACCCAATTCCACAGCATAGGCAACTGCATCTTTTGCGTAATCTGATATGGAAGCTGCATCACTAAATTTTAAATTCGCTGCTTTTCCAGTTGCATCTACACCTAGAGCTCGTACGAAAATAACAGCCATATCTTGTCTTGATAAATTCTGTCCATTACCAAACGTGCCATCCTCATTTCCCTTTATAAGACCAGCTTTTACTGCTGCTTCTATATACTTGAAAGCATAATGGTTTGGTGGAATATCCGAGAATGTAGGGGTTGAAGGGACATGATTTGTATCGAGGTTTAAAGCTTTTGCTAAAACGATAGCAAAGTCCTGACGTGTAATTGTACCCGTAGGAGAGAATTTCCCCTCCCCTATCCCATTTAGAATCCCTTCATTCACCAGCTTTTGAATGGCGTCTTTTGCATACGAATTATCAATATCAACAAAGGAAGTAGCTGCCTGTACAGGAAGAGTGAAAGAACTCAACAACGTCACTGTCGTCACTACGTTAATAATATTTTTCTTAATCAAAAAGTTTCCCCTCACAATCGTTCAAATGAATGACCTTGCATTTTCCCTGTATTGTATCATTTCATTCTGAACAAATTCTGAACAAATAAAAGGCCTGACATACTCCCCTACAAGAGAATATGTCAGGCCTTTTAAAATTACTCTATAAACCCTGTCTCTTTCATTAAATCAACTCAGATTTCTGTAGAGGTCGCTGCACAATTTCCGCAACCTCTGCTCTTGGGATGAACTCTTTCGGTGCCAGTTGCTGACCATTTCTGCCAGACACAAGACCTGCTTGCAAGCAATCTGTAACCCTGCCCTTCGCCCATTCCGATGCCTGATTTGCATCTATGAACGGACGTAATAGTTCTTCTGCATCTTTAGGCTGAAGCTTTGCTTGAAGACCTGTGATTTTCATTGCTTTGGCGATAATCGTCATAGCCTGCTCCCGGGTAATCTTATCATTCGGACGGAAAGTTTCATCTTCAAATCCGCTGATTAGATTGTACCTGTACGCGGCTTGAACAGCATCACTGTACCACTCTGTTGCTTTTACATCCGCAAACGGTGCGATACCATCCTCTTGCTTAATCCCTAACCCACGAACCATAATGGCCGCAAACTCTGCACGCGTAATATCCTGGTCCGGATTGAAGAGATCATGACCGACACCGCTAATCACCATCCGTGAGCCCATATCATTTACCGCTACCTTCGCCCAGTGATGCTCAACATCCTTGAACTCTATTGGATGCGAAACAACGGAATACGTACTGTTCGTCAAACCATAGTTTTTGATTGCGATCAGCCTAAATGCATAGACTCATTCATAGTAAATCTTCATATTCTTTGTATTAATAACAAGCCCAAGTTCACACATAAAGTCAAATCCAATGATACCATCCAATTCAAGTCCATAATCCATAGCTCCAATTTCAACCTGGAAATTCTGAAGCTTCGTATCCCCGATCTGGATCGCATCCATTGTTTTGGAATATACAAATTCTGCACCGCCGACTCCATAAATTGTATGTGTCATATCATTCGGCTCAGGCTTCACACCGATTTCAATAAGCTTATCTACATTAAATATCGTTCCTGCCGAACCCGTATCCAGCAGAACATTTTCACACTTTATCGTTTGACCACGGAACGTAACAACTGCTTCAACAAACGGCAGGTCATGCTTTATTGTAATAGAGATCATATTCTGCGCAGCCCTGTCCATTTCTTCTCCCTGATATCGAGGTCCTCACGGGATGTATGGAAGAAATAATATTCCCGTCCTGGGTTCTCCTTATGGAGAGCTGTATAGCGTCGTAGCGCATCCATTGAGTCCTTGTAGCGGTCAATAACAGCCAGATCATCCACAATCCGTTTATCATCCTCGGAACGGGCTTTCAACGCTTCAAACACAACCCATTCGTCCTGATAGGCCTGTCTCACTTCTTGCCACTTCACGACATCCCATCCTTTCCGCATCCTTTTTTACTGATTATACCACATACATCTGGACATCCATATCTCACCGATTTAAAATAAAAGCATGCGCCTGACACTAATGTCATCGCATGCTTTTATTTTAATTTTAAGCACCTTTGCGAAACGAAGCCCAGCCTTCGTTCATGATCTTCGTCTCGATCTGCGGCCAGAAATACAGCATCTCTTCGCGCATGATCGTAAGTACATCACGCTGCCACGGCTCCAGACTTGGGCTGAACTCCTCAATAAACAACAACAAATCCTTCTCTGGCTCCGGAGGAAAACGTTTCGCATGATGCTTCCGTTCCTCATCCGCTGCTTCCCGCTTTTTCCGCTCCTCCTCATCAATCTCCCACAGATCATCATACGGTCGTGCTATTCTGGACGTAAACTCCGGCAGGTCCTCCCTATTGTCCGCCCACGTAAAATGCCGATGCAGCAAACTCGGATCAATATGCTCCTGAATCCCAAGAATCGCATCCAGAAAATCCTCCACCGTTTCCTGCCCATATCGAATCTCATACTGACGCAACCGCTCAGCCGTAGCCGACATGCTCTCTACCATATCACGATTCGTTCGACTAAACCGAACATTGTTCTTAAAGAAATCACAATGCGCCAGCACATGCGCCACGATGAGCTTATTCTGAATCAAACTATTGCCGTCCAATAGAAATGCGTAGCACGGATTTGAATTAATCACCAGCTCATAAATCTTGCTTAATCCGAGATCATACTGTAGTTTCATCCGGTGAAACGATTTTCCGAAGCTCCAGTGCGAGAAGCGGGTCGGCATCCCATACGCGCCGAATGTATAAATAATATCTGCTGGGCATACCTCATAGCGCATCGGATAAAAATCAAGACCGAATCCTTGTGCAATCTCCGTAATCTCATCAACAGCTCGCTCCAATTGCTTCATCTCTTCTTCCGTCATCCCGCACTCTCCTTTCCGAAAAATCCAGTCAGCGCCTTATACACCTCACCCTTCTCCCGAACAATTGAGTATTTGAACTTCGGATCTTTAATGTGCTTGTAAGCTGACATTAATGTAGAGTGTCGATTGTATTGATTAACCTCGCCGTATCCAAATATATTGCACTTCTCCATCAATTCCCGCACCAGCTTCACACAGCGGTCATTATCCGACGTCAAATTATCCCCATCCGAAAAATGAAACGGATAAATATTATACCTCGACGGTGGATAGCGTTCATCAATAATTTCCAGCGCCTTACGGTACGCAGACGAACAAATCGTCCCGCCGCTCTCTCCCTTAGAGAAAAACGCCTCCTCCGTCACTTCCTTCGCCTCCGTATGATGGGCGATAAACACAATCTCCACTTTTTCATACTTTGTGCGCAAAAAGCGCAGCATCCAGAAAAAGAAACTGCGCGCGACATACTTTTCCATCTGTCCCATCGAACCAGACGTATCCATCATCGCAATAATCACCGCATTCGAATGCGGTTCGACAACTTCCTCCCACGTCTTAAATCGCAAATCATCATTTAAAATATCTTGAATCCCCTCGCGACCTGCCAGCCCATTCCGCCTGAGCGCCTCAAGCAATGTCCGCTTCTTATCAATATTGCCCATAAGACCTTTTTTACGAATGTCGTTAAACCGTATATCCGTCACGATAATCTCATCCTGATCTTTCTGCTCAAGATTCGGCAGCTCCATCTCAGCAAACAGCATCTCCTGCAGCTCTTCAACCGAGATTTCTGCTTCATAATAATCTTCGCCTGCCTGATCACCCGCTCCTTGCCCTTTGCCCGGCCCCTGTTTTGGGTCCCCATCCCGCGCCACCACATCGCCTACCTTTGATTCCCCGTCCCCCTGGCCGACGTGCTGGCTCTTATTGTAGTTGTAGCGAATACGATACTCGTCGAGCGAGCGGATCGGGATTTTAACCATATCCCGCCCGTTCGACATAATAATACTTTCTTCACTCACAAGATCGGGGAGGTTTTTGCGGATTGCATCTTTCACTTTTTGCTGATGTCGCATCTGGTCCTGATGCCCTTTGCGGTGCAGCGACCAGTCCTCCCGTGAAATGATAAATGATGGCTCATGTTTCACCGTGAATCCCCCCTGACCTGCCTATCGATTCAGGAGGCTGCCAACATAGCGCAGTAATTCATTCGCGCAGATCGGGCAGTATCCGTGTCCATCGATAAGACGGGCGGTCACTTCGTTTACTTTTTTCAGCTGCATTTCATCCGGGGTTTTGCTTGAGGTTGTAATCTTCACGACATCTTTCAGATCAGCGAACAGCTTCTTCTCAATCGCTTCACGCAGGCGCTCATGACTGTTGTAATCAAAACGCTTACCTTTGCGAGCATAGGCCGAGATACGAATGAGAATCTCTTCGCGGAACGCTTTTTTCGCATTTTCAGAAATGCCAATCTGTTCCTCAATCGAACGCATCAGTTTTTCGTCTGCTTCCATTTCCTCACCCGTAATCGGGTCACGCACTTTTGACTTATTGCAGTACGACTCCACATTGTCAAGATAGTTATCCATGAGCGTTTTTGCGGACTCTTCATATGAGTAGACGAACGCTTTCTGCACTTCCTTCTTCGCTAGCTCATCATACTCTTTGCGGGCGATGTTAATAAACGTTAAATATCGTTCTTTCTCTTCCTTCGATACTGTGGCAGTCTGGTCGAGACCGTCCTTAAGTGCCCGTAAAATATCCAGCGCATTGATGCATTCTGTATCGCGACGAATAAGCGCACTGGAGATACGGTTGATCACATAACGCGGATCGATCCCGCTCATTCCTTCATCAATAAATTCGTTCTGCAGCTCTTTAATATCCGATTCTTTAAATCCTTCAACGGCCCCTCCGTCATAAAGACGGAGCTTCTTCAACAAATCGACTCCCTGCTTTTTAGAATCTTTTAGACGAGTCATAATGGAGAAGATGGCTGCAGCTCGGAGCGCATGCGGTGCGATGTGTACATGACCAAGATCGCTCTGCTTAATAAGCTTATCGTAAATTTTCTCTTCATCTGATACACGCAAGTTATACGGTACACGCATGACGATAATCCGGGACTGTAATGCCTCGTTTTTCTTATTAGAGATGAACGTTTTGTACTCCGATTCATTCGTATGAGCCACAATCAATTCATCTGCCGAAATAAGGGCGAAGCGACCAGCTTTGAAGTTGCCTTCCTGTGTCAGAGAAAGTAAGTTCCAGAGGAATTTCTCATCACACTTCAGCATTTCCTGGAACTCCATCAAGCCGCGGTTTGCCTTGTTCAACTCTCCATCAAAACGATACGCACGCGGATCGGACTCCGAACCGTATTTCGTAATCGTTGAAAAGTCAATGCTTCCGGTTAAATCCGCGATATCCTGGGATTTTGGATCAGACGGACTAAATGTTCCAATCCCCTTGCGTTTTGCCTCCGAGAACAAAATACGTTCAATCGGCATATCCTCCAACCGGCCGCCGTATTCTGTCTCGAGGCGCATCTGGTTATACGGGGACAGATTGCCTTCTATTTTGATTCCGAGCTCTTTTTCAATATCCGGGCGCAAGTCATGCGGAACCAGGTGCAGGGGATCTTCCTGCATCGGACATCCCTTAATCGCATACACTGCCCCTTCCTCTGTACGTGAAAACTGTTCCAACCCGCGCTTTAACATCGTCACAAGCGTTGATTTTCCGCCACTAACCGGCCCCATCAGAAGCAGAATCCGCTTTCGTACATCAAGACGCATAGCCGCCGAGTGGAAATACTCCTCTACCAGCTTTTCGATTGCGCGATCTAAACCATAAATCTCTTTACTGAAAAAGTTGTATGTTCTGCTTCCATCTTCGTTATGTTCAATCCCGGCATGTTTAACCATGTTATACACCCGGGAGTGTGCAGTTTGAGCCACATGAGGATTTTTGCGTACGATTTCCAAATACTCGGCGAACGTGCCTTCCCACATCAGTTGTTCTTCACGGGCGCGATAGTCTGCGATCCGTCTTAGGATATCCATTGGGCACTCCTCTCCTTTTCCTCGTTCAGAATACGTATGTCTTGGGGGGTGAGTTTTTACTATCCTATTCCGTGACCATTACTGACATGCTAAGAAAAACAGGCATCGGCTCAAGCATTCGTTATTTGTCTGTCCAAACAAAAAAGCCACAGGCGAGTTGACCTGTGACTTCTTCATACTTTTATTTATTATCGTATACGGCTCCATGCAGCACTTCATAAATTTCAAGCTGTGAACCTGTCGCTGGATTATTTTCATTCGAATGCGCATGTGCACGGCGGAAGGAGTCACTCTCAGTCCAAGCGCGGAATGATTGTTCACTATCCCACTTCGTATACACAATCTGCTTGTCCATATCCAGGCTACCAAGGAATTGGAATTCCAGACAGCCTGGAACTTCTTTCATTCGCTCCGCGCTCTTGCCAAACATCTCAGTCATCCGACCTTGCATTGCTTTGGGGACTTGCAGGACATTCATTACTACATACATAGAAAGCACCTCCTGTAAAATGACTTCGCCTTCACTATACCAAATCAGGAAGACAGATTCCAATTCAGGGGTGCAAAACCACTTTATAAGTTGGTAAAATAAAGATAATTATTTTTAATAAGGAGGCGTATGTATGAACGCTGAATCGTCTGAATCCAGCAAACAGGAGCAAGACCATCTGGAACGAACCATTCGGGAGCGTGATGAACGCATTACACAAATGATGCGTGAAAAACAGGAAACCCGTATGCTTCTTGCCTCCGCAGAGCAGCCGTCCTTCTGGCGCCGCCTTTTTCGTCGAGTATAAAAAAACGCACAAGAGCAGGTGTTCCGGTATGGAACGGTATGCTCTGTGCGTTTTTTTGTGTGGTATTAAAATACCGGGATAACGGAGCCTTTGTATTTCTCTTGGATGAATTTCTTCGTATCCTCGGATTTCAGCACTGCGATCAGCTTTTTGATCTCGTCACGGTTCTCATCGCCTTCTTTAACTGCGATGATGTTTGCGAATGTTTTCGCTGCTTCAGAATCTTTCTTCTCCATTGCGATCGCTTTGTCTGGCGTTAGGCCGCCTTCCATTGCATAGTTACCATTAATTACAGCGTAATCAACTTCACCAACCGCACGCGGCAGCATAGAAGCTTCCATTTCTTTAATCTGAATGTTGTTCGGATTTTCTACAATATCCTTTTGTGTCAGCTCGTTGAGTGGCTTGCCAGCTTTCAGCTTAAACCAACCTTGTGCTTCAATCAGTTTTAATGCGCGTGCACCGTTGGATACATCATTCGGAATTGCGATCACAGCGCCTTTTTTCGGTTGCTTCGCTGTTTCTTTACCAGGGTATAAGCCCATCGGCTCAAGGTGAATACCGTCTAACGCTTTAATGTGTGTACCATGCTTTTTGTTAAAATCATCGAGGTAAGGTGTTGTCTGGAAATAGTTTGCATCAATTTGCTTGTCTTCAAGCGCTTTATTCGGAAGTACATAGTCGTTAAATACGCGGATTTCCATATCCACGCCTTGTGCTTTCAGCTTGTCCTGCACGCTTTTCAAAATCTCGGCATGCGGAACTGCACTTGCCCCTACAATAATCTTCTTTGTTTCTGCTTTTTGCTGGTTACCTCCACCGCCGCATGCTGCGAGCAGGCCTACAACCAGCGCAAGAATTGCCATTACAATCCACTTCTTCATGTGCAAAAACCCCTTTTCTTTTTTTGATCGTACAAAAAACTCCCTCGCCGGCAGAAAACCGAGAGGGAGTTGGTACTAGCAACCTCATCATCTCTTATCTGCCAGGAATTTCATCCTGCTGGATTTGGCACAAAATTTTCTTATAAGCAAGAAAATCCGCTGCCGGGCTTCATTGGGCCAGTCCCTCCGCCGCTCTCGATAAGCGAGTTTTATTTAATTACTGAAAATTATATTACTTCCCTTTAAAACGTTTGTCAAATATTTTTTCAATAAAATATTATTCAGACTTTTTTATGAAAGGTCCCTGCTGGCTTACAAGCATATCATACAGCTGTTTCATCATTCCTGACGCTGTAACGCGGTGCTGTGGTACACCACGATCGATTTTATAATCTTCCACCAAAAAAGTTTGCATTCCAACTTCTTCTGCGACCATATCCTGCTGCATATCATTCCCGATCATAATACAGCGTTCAGGTGGAATGCCGATAGATTCACTGATCTCCCGGAAGTAATTCGGATTTGGCTTGCAGTAATGAGCCTCTTCAAATACCGTCACATGCACGAAATCTTCCGCAGCAAATCCTGCCCAGCGCAGGCGTTCAATAATTGAAACACCTGGAAATACCGGATTCGTAGCGACAACAACATGATACCCCTGCCGCTTCGCTTCTTCCACCACTTTTGCGGCATATGGATGCGGGCCGCAGTCTTCCTGCAATACCGGAAACTCATCCGCATAAAACTGATCGAATACTGGCCACACCGTATCATACGCCAATCCAGTCAGATCAAGAAACTTCTGTTGGAATACTTCAGCATTCGTTTTCGTGCCATCATCGTCTTGCATGACATGCTTTGTCGCTTCCCAAAGTGATGCGCCAAGCTTTTGCGGCTCGATAATATGCGCCGTATAGGCTCCGAGACGTTCTATGTATCGCTTTACGAACGCTTCCGTATCCATCGTCAGCAGTGTCCCATCTAAATCAAATAAAATTGCACGCGGCTCCGTCATCGCCACTCCTCCTTTTAGCTGGTATTAACTCATACCGGGATATCCGATCTGGCGCAGCGCTTCGTACAAAATCACAGCTGCCGTGTTAGACAAATTGAGCGAACGCGTCGCATCGCTCATCGGAATACGGATAATCTGGCCGGGGTACTTCTCCATAATGTCGACTGGAATCCCGGTCGTCTCCTTCCCAAACACAAAAAAATCACCATCCCGATATTCAGCTGCGGAATGGTATATAGCTCCGTTCGTTTCGATAAAAAACAGGCGGCAATCTGGATTCTTGTCCATAAAGTCGTCAAACGACTCATAATAGGTCAAATCAACCGCATACCAGTAATCGAGTCCAGCCCGCTTTAAATAGCGGTCATCTGTCGAGAACCCAAGCGGTTTAATCAGATGCAGCCGGGTTTTCGTTGCGGCGCACGTACGCGCGATATTCCCTGTATTGGCTGGAATAAGCGGCTCGTGCAACACGATATTAAACGCCATGTCGTCTGTCACCTCATCTGTAATAATACCATATTCTGTCCTGAAGCAAAACGGCCGCACAAAGCGGCCTGATCAGCTACAAAATATGGTAGAATGAATATTTGATATTCTTCGTATATGCCGTTGAATCTGTATAATCCCAGTATCGCATGCGGCTATTTACCGTATGTGCATTCACAAGCGGGTTCCCAAAAAAATCTTTCGCGACAATAATAGTCGAATGATCCCATCGTCCATTCCCTTCAAAATCATAGCAAATAATATCGCCGATGGTAAGCTCATACGGCGACTCTTTTTTCTCGGTGTAAATTGGGCTGCCACGCTCAAGCATCCAGCGGAAGATGTTAGCCACAGTCCAGCTATAACTCCACACAGCACCCGGACTATCTCCCCCTCGATACCACCAGCCCGTTGCGCGGTTTCCCGTACTTTTCATAGGAACCCCGCCTGCGTGCAAACACTGCGAGATGTAATTGGTACAATCATCCTCAAAATAACGATATTCTGGATTGTGGCTGTTCCACCACAGCTCCGCATACCGCACCGCCGCAATCCTGTCGTATACGTACGTCTGCGGTTGTTGCTTAGTAGCCACTCCTCGCTCATCTTCCTCACGTGCCCATAATAGATCCCGCTCTGCGATTTCTACAGATTGAGGACCCCGCACTGTCTCATCGGCGGCAACGCTCCAGCATCCATCTTGATAGATGAGCGTAATACGAGATTCTCGTACTTTCTCCTGCTCTCCCGTATGATCTTCCCAGGCATACATATACCATTCTCTTGCTTTTACACGCACGATGACCTCTCTCACCGTCTGTCGCTCCACACCTAATTCGAGCACATCGAGCCTGCCTCGCACCGGCTGCATATTGTATGACTTAAGCCGATTACGCTGGCGGTTGCATGCCTCAATTATCGGCAGAGCAGCATTCTTTACTTGCGCAATTTCGCTAATCTCATGACTGTCCTCCACCAGCAGCTTCGCCCGGTAGGACAAATATTGCGCGAGCGTTTTTTGCCATTGTGCCATCTCTTTCCTCCTCGCATATAAATTGCTCTTATGTATATGCGAAGAAATAAAAAGAGAGAAGCCCGCTGCTCCTCTCTGTTCATTGCTATACCATGCCAACTTCTGTTTTCTCCAAGATGCCCTCTAACTGTAGCAAACTTTCTTTTATATCCAGGCCGCCGCCATATCCGACGAGCGCACCATTGGAACCGATCACACGATGACAAGGAATAAAAATAGACAACGGATTCTTATTGTTCGCTCCGCCAATCGCTCGCACTGCTTTCGCGGCGTTAATCGCAAGCGCAATATCCTTATAAGAGCGCGTCTCCCCATATGGAATGCAGCGCAACTGTTCCCATACAATCTTCTGAAATTCTGTGCCATACACATCAAGTGAAATGTCAAATTCACGACGCACACCCGCAAAATATTCGTCCAGCTGCCGGATAACATCTACGAATAGTTCCGGGGCATGCAGCACACTTTCCGTTCGCAGCCATTTCTTCGCCCAGCGCTTTAACGAAAGTATGACAGAATCTCCCTCCCCGAATTCCACCAGACATAGACCTTTCTGTGTCGCTGCCAGCGTAATCGGACCGAGGGGGCTGTGATACACGGTATAGTACATTTCCGGCTTCACGCAATCCCTCCCTTGTACATCTCCCCCCATCTTACATCGGAGCTCTTTCGAAAAGCCAGCATTATTATTCGACATTTTCTAGCTTAGAAAGCGCTTTTTCGATTTCAGAGTAGACGGAGTTGTCCCGTTCGTTGTTTTTCGCCATTTCTAGCGCAGCCCTTGCATCTTCTCCGCCAATTCGCCCAAGTGCCCAGGCAGCTGTACCGCGAATAGCAGGTCTTTCATCCCGACGCAGTAACTGTATAAGTGCTGGAACAGCCGTCACATCCTTAAAATGTGCTAGTGCTAAAATCGCATTGCGCTGGATCGGCTTTTTGCCACGCCAGGCAGCCGATGAACGTCCGAAGCGAGCGGTAAACTCTTTCTTGCTAATCGACAGAAGTGGCTGTAAAAGCGGCTTAGCGGCTTCCTTATCCGGGACGAATTCTAGGTGTAGATTGACATGTTTTTTACGGTTTTTCGGACATACCTGCTGACATGTATCGCAGCCATATAAGCGGTTGCCAACGGCTGTACGGAACTCGTCTGGAATGTAGTCTTTTATCTGGGTAAGAAAAGCAACGCAACGCGTAGAATCGAGCTGCCCGCCCTGCACAATCGCACCAGTCGGGCACGAATCGATACAAAGCGTACAATCGCCACATTCATCCTCAATCGGTGTATCCGGTGGAAATGCTACATTCGTCAGCATCTCACCCAAGTACACCCATGAACCGAATTCATGGGTAATAAGTGACGTATTTTTCCCAACCCAGCCAAGTCCAGCACGTGCAGCTACCGCTCGATCAGACAGAGCTCCTGTATCGACCATAATGGCCGTCTGCACACCCGGGACGTGCGCCTGAAGAAATTCCTCCAGCTTTTTTAGTCGATCACGCAGTACATTATGATAATCTTCGCCCCAGGCAACCCGTGCCAGTACACCGCGATATGCACCCGGCTCTGACTTTGGCGGTGCTTCCATACGCGATGGATAGGCGAGCGCAATCGAAATAATCGAGCGTGCTCCTTCCATGCTAAGCTCGGGATAGACTCGCTTCTCAATGTCTTTCTCTTCAAAGCCTGACTCATATCCACGTTCCCGATGTGTATACAAACGCTCTTTTAACGTCAAAAACGGGTCTGCGGCCGCAAACCCGATCTTATCAATGCCGATACTGTATGCATAGGCGATTACTTCCTGTTTGAGCTGCTCTACGTTCATAATTCCTCCTTGCACCAAAGCAGACTAACGACGCTGAATGGCTCCTGTTGCCAGTTCATCACAGCGATTGTTCAGCTCATTATCCGCGTGACCTTTCACTTTAATATACTCCACACGGTGCGTCTCCATAAGCCCAAGTAGTTCTTTCCATAAGTCCTGATTCTCCACAGGCTGTTTCTTGCTGTTTTTCCACCCGTTGCGCACCCAGTTTTTATGCCAGCCCTGCTTGAAGCAGTTCACCATATAGGCGCTATCACTGTGCAGCTTTACGATACACGGCTCTGTCAAAGCTTTCAGTGCTTCTACCGCCGCTTTCAGTTCCATTCGATTATTCGTCGTATTGTCTTCACTGCCCGACATTTCCCGGCGATGCTTGCCATACAGCAGCACTGCGCCCCAGCCACCTGGCCCTGGATTCCCCGAACAAGCGCCATCTGTATAAATAATAATTTCTTTCATCGTCTCCCCTGCTTTCCGCTATTTCTTCCCCTCAGTATATCAAAAAGCCCGATGTCGGAAAAACACTCCAGCCAGTGCAAATAAGAACAAGAAGCTCCCAAGCATATAGAACAAAGATGCCCTACCGAACGCTTCCATCGCCAATCCGCCAAGTCCTGGACCGATCAAACTGCCACTGTCAAAATGAAGGGAAGCAAGCACATTTCCAGAGGCGAGCAACGTGCGCGGCAACAACATCGCCACATAGGCAAGTCCCAGGCCAAAAAATGAGCCAACAAATATCCCGGCCAACGCAAACAAAATGATCAAACCATACACATGGTCGCCAACAAACGGCACGATAAAAAAGACAAGCCCGCCAATTACCGCACATATACGCAAAATAGGTCGCGGTCCAAACCGATCACTCAGCATACCAAGCGGCACTTGCAGCAGCAGACTCCCCAGTACAAACGATGGTAAAATCAAAGAAATCCAGCCATCTGAGATGTGCAGCTCCGTCGCATAAATGGGGAAGCTAACATTGAGCGCAGCCTCCATTAAGCCATACAAAAATGGCGCAAGCAGCGGTAACCAAACCAGCACATACACACGCCCATATGTCTTCGAAGAACTTCCTCCTTTTCTGGCAGGTGGTCGTTCATTGCGAATCGTATACAACAAAAGGCCTGTCATACCAAACATGCTACCCATTACGATAAACGGAACCCAAGTTCCATACGCCAGCAGGTTAATGCCCAGCGGCCCGATACTAAACCCGAGACTATACATCAAACCATACAGTGACATATACCGCCCGCGCTTATTTTCCGGGCTTCGATCCGCAATCCACGTCTGGGTCGCATAATGCAGAATGCTATCCCCTACTCCGACAAGAAAACGCAGAATAAGCCAGATAACAAAGGAATATCCAATAATAGCAAATAAAACTGTACTGCTGACGACCATGACCAGTCCGACAACAAGCAGCGCTTTGTACCCATAGCGAACAAGCGGCTTTTCCACAAAAAAAACAGCGAGTAGCGCACCGACATAAAGCGCGGCCGCACTCAAACTGTTTACAGAAGCAGCAACTCCCTGTTTTTCTAACAACAATGACAGCAAAGGCAAAATCAATCCCTGACTCGCCCCTGCTACCAGCACAAGAATAAGTAATACAAAAAATCGATTCATTACAGTTTTCTCTTCTCTCTTAATACAATTTGCTCCAAGAAAATAATGAGCAGTACACCCATGACAAGCCCATTCCCGAAAATATAACTCACAAACGGCGGCAGCGTCAGCATCGCTTCTGGCGGCACAAACATAATACCGATCCCAGTTAGAAGCCCGAATCCAATGATCATAATGGTGCGCTCATTCCACGTTACTTTCCCCAGATCTTGCAGGCCAAATCCAATAAGCTGCGTAAAGCTCACAAACGATACGGCATAACCGACTGGGGCCGGCAGCCCCGACAGCACTCGACTCACCTGCGGCAGCATACCAAGAAGCATAAACAGCCCGCACGCGATCAAAAAAGGCAAGCGCGATGCAATGCGCGTTACTTGAATAACCCCGGCTGTAATGGACAACGGGACAAGTCCAACAATGCCAAATGTTCCCGACAGCATGTGCGCTATCCCGGTAAAAATACCGCCGCGCCGATAATCTGCCTCCCCTGCCTGTACATGAACAACTTTGCCCACGACAACAATGCTCGCCACCAGATTCGTTAACAAAATCAATCCCGTCAGCATCGAGATCATGATGGTCCCAAGATCAAATTCTGGAGTCCCCCAAAAGAACGGCGTAGGAAGCGACACAAGTCCATGCATTTCTGGAAGCGGCTTCGTCCAGCCGAGCAGTCCATATATCAACCAGCCTACAAGCATACTAATCAGAATCGCAAAGCTGCGGATGTATTTATACTTTGAGCGAATCATCATAAAGGTAAACACAATCAATCCGATCGACACCAGTGCGATTTTAGGCGGAATACCTGTCTGCCCTGGTGTATAACCCATGCCTAACAGTCCTTTCATAAGCGAGCTGCTTAATGATACCGCCAGAAGCAAAATATAGCCGCCTGTGACAAGCGGGGTAAACAACTTTTGAATTTTACCAATAATACCTGTTACCCCGAGACCGACAAGCATAATGCCGGTAATGATCAATCCCATTTCCAGCGAACGTCCGATATCCTGTGGAGATTTACCTGCTGCCATACCCAGATTGGCTAAAATGATGAAAATCCCCCACCACATGCCAGCCGGGCCTTCCGTGAGCGGAAGTCGATGTCCGAACAGTACTTGTAGAATAGACGCCAGCCCGATCAAAAAAAACGTCTGCTGCATAAATACGCCGATATCGGCCGGTCCAAGTCCGTACGCTTGCCCGACAACGAGCGGCACGACCAAAGAACTTGACAGTATAACAAAAAACCATTGCAGTGCTGCGGTTACCGTGACCGATAACGGTGGCTTATCCTGTAATTCATATATATTTGTTGATGCTTTTTCTTGTTGTGCTTCCATCTCATCACCTCACTCATTACTTCGTACACATTGAAGGGCTACCTGCAAATCTGCCCATACTTCTCGCTTCGTTTTCGCAAGTGCATCCCCACGCTGACGAATGACGTAGGCAGGATGCCAGGTTGGTACGATTTTAATGCCTTCATATTCATACACATTCCCTCGAAACTGGGACATCGTCTTCATATCCGGGAAGAAATACTGAAGGGATACTTTACCGAGCGCTAACACGACTTTCGGACGGATCATCTCTAGTTCATACTGCAAGTACTTGCTGCACTCCTTTGTTTCTTCCAGCATAGGCGTGCGATTTCCACCCTTCTCATTCGTTACCCGACACTTTACCACATTTGTAAAATATACGTGTTCCCGTCGAATCCCGGCTTTATTCAGAATCAGCGTAAGAAGTGATCCGCTAATTCCAACCAACGGCAATCCCCAATTCTCCTCGTCTTCTCCCGGTCCTTCTCCGACAATCATCAATGGCGTATCCGTATTTCCTGTCCCCGGCATACGGCCCTGGACATACTCACCGAGGGGGCAATCCGTACAGGCAAGAATCCGACGGCGCATCTGTTCCATACGTGCTGCTTTCTCCACCTGCTTTAGTGCCGGATTTACGTCTTCCGCGTGATAACCGTCGCTTGTTAATCGACGATAAAAGTTAGTCATGCCTTCCGAGATGCTTTTCATCTGATTCTCTCCCATCCAGACAACGTCTTTTCTACGATACCATACTTTTATAAGTGCCTGAAATGAAACATGCAAATAAAAATAGCGAAGCGGCTCTCCTTTTTACAGGATAAGCCGCTTCGTTTTCGTATCTCTTTATCGATTATTCACTGGTTTTTTCATTCATTTGGGCCGACCATGCTTCGTATAGCTGGTCTTTTGTTTTCAGTCCCGTTTGTGGAATCGCGTGATTTACAACGTAAGAACTTCCTACATGGCGATTCTCCCACATTTCCTGATGCGCTTCTGGTAACTGATCGAACTCAACGAATACAGGCTCCGTGATTTCAAGCATACCAGCATCAATCATCTCATTCATGCGGATGACTTCATAAGCATTCGAGAGGTGTGTACCCCAGATATTTGCTGTCGGCATGTAAACACGGCGTTGACGCATCCATACTTGCGGCGCATAGAAGCTGTAGCGACGTGCACCCATGTCCTCGCTAAATACGACACGGCCCGTATACGGCTTCAGAAGCGTCGTGCTCACACCAAGCGCATCATGTCCAGCACGGTCAAAGATCAGGTCTGGATAGCCGCGCGGGTTGTCAGGAGAGCGCAGGTATTTCGCCACGGCACCGCCGAATGGCTTGAAGATGTAATCCGTGAAGTAGCGAACAGCTTCCTTGAATGCTTCCGTTTCCGTTTTCGGATTCGGGAAGTCCGGCATTGTATCCGGCCACACAAAGTTCTCGCCTTCGCGACGTTTGATCTCTTCGATGCTTAATACGCCGCGTACTGCATCACCGTAACCCAGGCTTTGTACAAACTCTTTCTGAGCATCCGTGTACGTTGCGACTACGATGCGTGCGCCCATATCACGTGCTGCTTCAATGGCAACAAGCCCAGTCTGATCCACAATGCCATCTTCTTTCGTATCGGTTCCATAGTAGATCAGGACCGATTCACCAGCACGTAGTAATGCTTTCTCATACATGTCACGCGGTGTGCTGGTACCTTCTTTTCCCATGAAGGTAAAGTGGTAACCGCTGGACGCACCATAGAACGTCAGAACTCCATTTTTCTCCATCATCTGGAACGAACGTGGGAATGCTACTTCCCCAGCGTGAGATACAACATAGTCTGCCAAACGACCGTTGTTTTGTGCACGATAGTCATCCAAAATTTTCTGACCTGTGGCCTCCCACGCTGCCCACTGTGATGGGTCAGCCGGTACCTTGGTGAATGCGTTGCCGTATTCTGGATTTCTCCGGTTAATCACGCCCGCAGCACCTTGCTCACGGATGTACGAAGCACGCTCTTCATTCGATACCATACCCGTTACCGCTAGGCCATTACGAGCTGCCGATTTGAGCGCTTCCAGACCTGTACCAGTCGCCGCCCCTTCTACGAACATTGTTTTGTTCGGCTCAATCGACAGTGTCGTGAACAGAGCGCGATAGATCGTACCCAGATTCAAAATGTAGCTACCGGCTGCTTCCAATGTTGCATCTTGCGGTTTCACATGAACCTGCGGTGCCTGTGCGATCATGAACTGCTGATGCGAGCCATCTGGACCTTGATAACCCTGAATGCTGAAATCGGCAAACATTGGATCAAGGCCAACCGTTGGCGACAGCAGATTGTTCTGTCCCGAGTAAATTGTAACGAGGTCGCCTACTTTCACACGGCCTTCTCGCTTCACTTCTGGACCCACCGATGCTACAAGAGCGATACCACCGCTACCTGTTACGTGATAATCCAGATCATGATCATCTAGCGTAGAAACTGGGATACCGGTCAGCGCCCAGATGTCATTGAAGTTTACTTCACTTGCCAGTACGTACAGCAGTACTTCATTTGCTTTCGGTTTTTCAACCGGGATGACGATTTTCTTCTCGGCATCAATTGGATCACCGTGATCAACCGCACCTGTTTCATCATTTTTCACAACCGCATAGGCATACTGCCACTCAGGAATCGGCGTGAAACCCGGGAAGTACGGCGCACCGACTGGAAGCAGTTCACCCTGTTCGATCAGCTCGTTCTGCTTCTCTTCCGTTGGTTGGAAGCGCGGACGAGTTGGTAGTGGCATGCTCTTCTTGTCGAGGAATGCCTGAATGCCACTTTTGCCGCCATTCGGATCGATTACTGCTTCCGCAAATAGCTGGGCTTCGCGCTCCATTCCTTGCTTAATTCCCTGTTCATAGCCTATGCGTGCTGCTTCCAATGCACGATTGGCTGCTTGCTCACGTCCTGCCCATTTGGATTGGCGCAAAATACGCTGGATTTCCACACTGTTAGCAATGGCTTCCTGCGGGAATGCCTGCGGTGTATTCCACTGCTGAACAAGACTGTTATGGCGATCGAATGCCTCCTTAAGCGCTCCCTTGCCACGCAAAATGTATTCACGAGCCAGTGCAGCAGCACGAACGAGCACATCATCACTTTCTTGAATGATTTCATCAATCAAACCAATCTGCTTCGCTTCTTCTACATCGATCTTGCGGCCATTCAGAATGATTTCCAGTGCTTTGAGGAATCCATCCACGCCTGTGCGATCCTGCAAGAGACGCGGTAAGCGCTGCGTGCCACCATAACCTGGAATGAGATTCAGGTTAATTTCCGGTTGACCGAATTCAGCATGCGGCTCAGCAATCCGGTAATGAGTTGCCATCTGGAACTCGTTTCCGCCCCCGAGTGCGACCCCGTTTACAGCGGCAATAACTGGTTTGCCCAGTTTTTCGATTTTACTAAATGCCATATGCGCTTTATTCGCAAGCGGCAATACGTCCTCCACATCGAACATCTCTTCAAGGAACTGCTTCACATCGGCACCGGCAACAAACGAGCCTGTTCCTTGACCGGTAAAGATGACAACCTTGATCTCATCACGGCGTTCTAAATGACTAACGATTGTATTCAACTCATCCAGCGCCCGTTCGTTCAACGCGTTAACCGGTGGATTGGTAATCGTAACCGTTGCGACACGCTGACCCGGCAGTACGTCATTATACTGCACGCGGAAGAAACGATAAATTTCGAAAATCTTCTGCTCTTCTTCCATTTTTGTTTTCATGCGCCACTGCTCGATTTTTGGACGAATCTCATCAATGGACTCCGGATTACGCAAGGTCGATGTATCACCTAGCTCTTCTCCATTAAGCAGATTGCTCAAGAAACGACGCATGTATTTGCCGCTTCGTGTTTCCGGGAACTGCTGCACTTCGATATAATCGCTCGGAACTGCCACTACCCCTTTTTCTTGACGCACAAGCTCAGATAAGCGACGCTGATCCTCAAGCGTCAATTTTGCGCCCGGTGCTGTCTGAATGAATGCAACCGGCGTCAGTCCTTTCTCACGGTGCGGCGCTCCGATTACAATTGCATTTCCGACTGGAGAATCCGGGTTGATCTGTTTATCGCGCAGGATTGCACCCTCGATCTCCTCCGTGCCCATCCGGTGACCGGACACGTTAATTACGTCATCTGAACGACCGTGGAGGGAGAACGATTCATCTTCGTATTTCATAGCAAAATCGCCCTGTGTATACGCCCATACGCCATCCCACTTACCCCAGTATGTGTCTACATACCGATCCGCATCACCTTTCCAGTTCGGCTGGCCAAAATTCGTCTCATCTCCCCAGATGTAACGTGCCAAGTATGGATACGGCTTCGTAATTACAATTTCACCTTTTTCTTCGAAGTCAGCTGGACGATGCTTTGTCTTTCCGCCTTCTTCACTGCTTTCTGAAATCCATACATCCCCGAAAATCCATGGCAGCGGGAATGTATGTGCATCTGGCTTGAGCTGAAAATCATTGTTGCCAAAGAAATGCGTCCATACAATGCCGCCATGTTCCGTTGCCCAGTACGAGTTGATGTACTGCGGCGTCATCAAATCCATACCAAATTGCTGAACAGCCGGGCTAGTCGGCTCAGCACAGAAGGTTGCAACGCGAAGTGTATCCATGCTGTATTGTTCAACGTCTGCCTTATTCTGCGGATTGGACATAATTGTTTTCAAGAACGTTGACCCTGCTTTAAAGATGGTCACCTTATACCGCTCGATAATGCTCGCATAACGTCCTGCACTCGGGAATACCGGCGCCCCCTCTGCGACGATGCTTGTTGTACGTGTCGTTAACGAAGCGGAGATCAGATACGATTGGCCAGTAATCCAGCCCGGATCAGCAATGACATACATAATATCTTCGCCCGGTGTCGCATCGAACGAAACTTTCATCGTGTGTGCAAGACCAGCTGTATATCCCCCATGAACATGCACGACGCCTTTTGGCTTGCCTGTACTTCCGCTTGTATAGATGATAAACAGCGGATATTCCGCATCTACTGGCTCAGGCTTAGAAACCGCATACATAACGCGAATAAAGTCTTCTGTCGGAAGAGCAAGAAGATCCTGCTCAGTCGCTACATTAGCACCTTGCTCACGTGCTATCGTGAGAATTTGCTCTACTGCCTCACCAATTAATTCATGTGACCAGCGATCACGCTCTGGACGCCAGTTCAAATCCTGCTGGCGTGTATGACGTACAACGATAACGGCTTCGACACGTGGCGGCGCATCTACCAGGCCTTTTGCAATTACGGTACGAATGTGCGACTTCTGCTCAGCATCCATATCATGGAACTGGGCCAGTGCCATACCGACACCACGCATGGCATCTGATCGCTCAACTGTAATCTCGCTTCCGATTGTCTGCATTACTTTTTCCTGAATGAGCGCAGACTGCTGCTCGTTCAGGTTTAGTTCTTTTAACTTTTCCTCAACGATCTGAACAGCGATTTCTTTTGGTACATAGTTATCCAACGCTGGGTCGGTATACGCTTCTTTAAACTCTACGATCTGTGCATTGCGATAGCCGCCGTCTGATGTAATAACAACTTTAGCTCCGGCGTTATGGATACGATCACTCAATGTTTTATCACTGAATCCACCAAATACAGCGGTATAAACAATCCCAAGGCGTTTCGCCGCTTCTGTATAATAAATCTGCTCCATAATATTCGGCATGTTCAGCGCAATTCGATCACCTTTTTTCAAGCCGAGATTTTTAAATACCTGTGCAGCTTTCAACGTTTCAAGCATCAGTTGTTTACGTGTTACTGTAAATTCAACAACCGGACCGCCCCGGCCATCGTTCTTCGCTTGATCCCAACGGTCGCCCTCGAAGTAAAACGCAATCTCATCCCCATGTCCATTCATGACATGGCGGTCTACCTCGTTAAAGCAGGCATTCGTTAAACCGCCGCTGAACCATTTATAGAAGGGGGCATCACTGTCGTCAAATGCAGTCTTCCACGGCTCGTATGCCGGAGAGTGGGTCACCGTAACAGGTGCTCCTGTATCAGCATCAAGTCCCATCCATTGATTGTGCTCGTCATTCCATATCATCCAAGCATTTGCCTGCTCGTCATACCAGTGAATTTCTCGTTTTGCGATATCACCATGGAATTTTCCTGGGTCCTGCTCCGCCAAATGACGCTGCTTATTCCAGTCCTCCCGAGTCAATATCGGATTACTTTTAGCTTTCTGCGTTCGTACATCCATCAGTCCTTGCCCCCTCCTGTGTGCGTGCATGAATTTTTTGCCTCCTAAAAGGCTCTACTCTCCTACCACTGTTCATCTAATGACCTATTGTATTAGTACAGTTGTTGGTAATTAATTCTTTGTTATATAATAACGCACTACATTTTAGATGACAAGACTTTTTATTAATTATTACAACTTATTAAAATGTTTTGATAATTATTTCGTTTTCTAAAGAAAAAAGCCTCCTATCTACAGACAGATAAGAGACCTTGATTGTCATACGATTACACTTGTAATTTTCAATTCCTCGATTGTCCGCCGGAGTTTACGCATGTCCTCCTGAAAAACTTCTTTCAGTTCACGGCGATAAATAATGGCAGCAGGATGATATAGCGGAAAAATATGATACCGCTCGTCCGACCAGAAAAACTCACGACTGTTTTCTTTTTCTTCTGGGCGCTGTATTGATACAGTAAGCAAATTTCCGTGTACTTCAGAAATAGAGCACTCTCCAACAAGTCGTTTAAGCGGAGTGGAGCCAAGTGTAATAATAAGCTTTGGCATAAGCAGTTGAATCTCCATATCCAACCAGGCTGCACATGATGCAATCGCATGTTTAGAAGGAGGACGATTTGATTTTGTAATTCGAACCGTTCCGTTCTTAAGCAAGGTTTCTTTTTCTTTATAAGGTCGGCAGCGCGTTGCATTCGCAATATACATTTGATCTCGATTCAAACCGACATCTGCAAGAAATTGATTTAAGTTCTCACCTGCCTTCCCTTGAAAAGGACGTGCATGTTTCATCTCTTCCGCGCCTGGGCTCTCACCGATCAACATAATTTCTGCATTGGGAAGCCCATAGCCTGGCACAGGAGTTTGTCCTTCTTCCCGGCGCAGCCCATCCTCACAGCGCACACATGTCAAAAATTTTTCCGGAAGTAGCATCGTATCATCTCTCTTCTTAAGTATGGTATGTACCCTTATATATGTTCTTCCTCAAAACAGACGTAAATAAAAGTAAAAACGCGATCCTTCGTCCTTTATG
>NZ_CP116902.1:3232500-3242500 GCF_028471905.1 Aneurinibacillus uraniidurans
ACGTATTCACCGCGGCATGCTGATCCGCGATTACTAGCGATTCCGGCTTCATGCAGGCGAGTTGCAGCCTGCAATCCGAACTGAGAATGGTTTTCAGGGATTTGCTCACTCTCGCGAGTTGGCGGCCCGTTGTTCCATCCATTGTAGCACGTGTGTAGCCCAGGACATAAGGGGCATGATGATTTGACGTCATCCCCACCTTCCTCCGTCTTGTCGACGGCAGTCTCCCTAGAGTGCCCAACTAAATGCTGGCAACTAAGGACAAGGGTTGCGCTCGTTGCGGGACTTAACCCAACATCTCACGACACGAGCTGACGACAACCATGCACCACCTGTCACCTCTGCCCCGAAGGGAGCCTCTATCTCTAGAGATTTCAGAGGGATGTCAAGCCCTGGTAAGGTTCTTCGCGTTGCTTCGAATTAAACCACATGCTCCACCGCTTGTGCGGGTCCCCGTCAATTCCTTTGAGTTTCAGCCTTGCGGCCGTACTCCCCAGGCGGAGTGCTTATTGCGTTAGCTGCGGCACTGAGGATTGGAGTCCCCAACACCTAGCACTCATCGTTTACGGCGTGGACTACCAGGGTATCTAATCCTGTTTGCTCCCCACGCTTTCGCGCCTCAGCGTCAGTTACAGGCCAGAGAGCCGCCTTCGCCACGGGTGTTCCTCCACATCTCTACGCATTTCACCGCTACACGTGGAATTCCGCTCTCCTCTCCTGCACTCAAGTCTCCCAGTTTTAGGTGGCCCTCCACGGTTGAGCCGTGGGCTTTCACACCTAACTTAGAAAACCGCCTGCGCGCGCTTTACGCCCAATAATTCCGGACAACGCTTGCCCCCTACGTATTACCGCGGCTGCTGGCACGTAGTTAGCCGGGGCTTTCTCGTAAGGTACCGTCAGACCGGGAGGTCATCCCGGCGGTTCGTCCCTTACAACAGAACTTTACGATCCGAAAACCTTCTTCGTTCACGCGGCGTTGCTCCGTCAGACTTTCGTCCATTGCGGAAGATTCCCTACTGCTGCCTCCCGTAGGAGTCTGGGCCGTGTCTCAGTCCCAGTGTGGCCGATCACCCTCTCAGGTCGGCTACGCATCGTCGCCTTGGTAGGCCTCTACCCCACCAACTAGCTAATGCGCCGCAGGCCCATCCGACAGTGACTCATGGTCTTTCCCAGCAAGGAGATGCCTCCTTGCTGCCTATCAGGTATTAGCACCGGTTTCCCGGAGTTATCCCTGTCTGTCGGGCAGGTTGCCTACGTGTTACTCACCCGTCCGCCGCTAACATCAGGAGTGCAAGCACTCCATCTGTCCGCTCGACTTGCATGTATTAGGCACGCCGCCAGCGTTCGTCCTGAGCCAGGATCAAACTCTCCAATAAAGTTGAAAAGATGATTCGCTGAGCTCGAAAGCTAGCTTATAATTAAATCGAAATTGATTGAACTCGCACACTCGAGTTTCACTGTTCAGTTTTCAAGGAACTTCGTTGTCATCCGCTTCATCTCAGCGGCGACTTTTATATCTTATCAAACTAACTTTATTTTTGCAAGCTTTTTTTAAAAGTTTCTTTGTTTTTATTCGTGAGTCGCTTTTTTTCACAGCGACAAAAACTAATTTATCACATATGTTCAATGAAAGTCAATATGATAAACAAAATTCATTAAAATATTCTTCTCAAAGCTGATCTGCAAAAAATTATATAAATCACCTTTGATATTTTGATATTTTGGGTAGTAGTTGTGAGAGAAAGAAAGTTCCCAATTTTTCTCGTTCATCGCCTACCTCAAGCTATCAAACCATGTCGATACATCAAATTAAAAGTATGTAACTACGAGATGCTGTATTTTCTTTCAATGCCATATTCAGTTAGAACCTGCACTTCTTTTAATAATGAACGCTTTACAAGTTTTTCAAGAAGGAGAATAAGTGCTGTCTGTTCCCCTTGAAAATCAGGATGATTGAGAATTTCATTAACCGACCAAGCTTCGCTTCGACTTTCAATAATCATCAGCAAAAACTCACTGTACTCCTTTATTTTTGAAACCATAGAAAATTCACTTGCTAACAAAAGAAGTTCTAATCGCTTCTCTAGTGGATCGCTGGTCGTAACTAACTCTTCATAAAGCTTGTATATAGCATAATCAATACTTTGAACTTGCTTCCATACAATCGTCTCCGGAATTTGACCTTCTTGGATAATAGAAAGTCTGGCCCAGTGATGCAAGGCACGAATCATGCTGCCATATGCATCCAGAAAATGTCCGCTCTCCACATATTCCTTCGCCTCAAGATATTGTCGTAAAAAGTACGTAAACTCAATACAAATTTTTCGTTTTTGAAAATCTGAAGGGTGTGCGTGGAACTTCTCACGAATACTTTTAATCAAGCAGTCGTGATCATAAACTATTTCTCCTTGCAGCACCCACTGTACAAAGCGGCGTTGAGACCGCTGCTGAATAATATGTACAAAATAGTCCTTGTCCATCCACCGAACCTGTATGTTTGATTGCTTATACAGTATGTTTTTTATGATTATCTCATTGTGAAAACCATCGACTACAACTACATAGAGTTCATCAAAACCATCGGTAAATACGCTTTGCTTACTATGTGGGACAACACGAACAATAGATTTCACCGATTCGCTTCCTTCTTTTCCCGGCAACGTAGACATAAGAATATTTTTCATATATTTACCAAAACTCCTCTCTTACCGCTTTTTAGTCCTCTTGCTTACTATAATTTTTTTCTACATCACTAAATAAATACCATTATATCATTGACATAGTGTTAATATAAAATTATTATAAGAATGTACATTTCTTTTACTCTTCCTGAGGTACTAACTATATCCTTCTTTGCCCCTTCAACGTATATTGAAGGGGCTTTTTTTTGAAATCATTCCATGCCGGTGCTGGAATCTATACGTTGAACATATCCTCCATTGTACCTGACCTTTCAATGAGAAAACAGTCGTACAAGCGAATCATGTCAAAAACTATAAATCTAAAAAGGAGACACACACCCTTCTGCGTCTCCTTTTCTTCAAACCATATCTCGTTTTTTAAACTCAAAAAGCCCGCAAAAAATAACAAGTAAAAAAATCACAATTGCCAATCCGTACATCATCATCCCTTTATCAAATTGCCCCATCCCCGGACCAAAAAGCGTCATCACCGGATACGTCCAAGGATAAAAAATCCAGAGATGTTCCGAATTCGCCGCAAAAATTGTTGGCGCTGCGAATGCTGTGCCAAGCGCTAACGGAATCCCGATATGCGAAAATCGGAAACTCAGCACAAACTGAATCGCAATCATCGGCAGTGCAGCAATAAAAGCAAGCAAGCCCCTTCCTAACAACAAGTCGTACGGAACACTCCCTTTCGCGTGGGCAAGCACTCCACCCACTATTGTTCCGCCTCCTAATACCACCAAATTCAGGAGTACGAGCATACAACCAACAATCAGTTTTCCCAAATATACCTGGCTTCGTGACACCGGCAGACTAAGCAAGTGCTTCCACCCATTCTGACTATGTTCTACCCGCGCCAACAGTGCCAGTATAATCGTAATCACAAGCGGCAGCAGCATAGAAGGATAGAAAACTACACATTGCTCATATAAAATCTCCCATTCTGTCCGCTTGCTTGCCGCAAACATCGTATCCCGATAACGTAAAAAGTTCGCCACGCCCTGCACAACCAAAAACAACGGTACAAGCACAGCCACCCACACCATCCCTGAACGCCGCAGTTTAAGAAACTCAGCAGCCAACAATTGTTTCATCCTCTTCTCTCCTTACACAATGTCCCGTTTCTGAAATTCCCACATCCCCAGAAAAAGCAATACCGCGCCGCCGATCATTCCTCCTAATACGGGTCGATTATGCGCTACATCTTCAAAAGGAATGGAATATAAAATTGCCACATGGGGGAAAAAACTAAGCATTTCCGATTGAGCCAGAAACATCACACATATACTCAACGCAACTCCAATCGCAATGGGAATCATCACATTTTTAAAACGTGAGCTTAACCAGTGCTGAAATCCAACGATCCCAAGGACACCCAGTGCTTGATAACCTGCATAACGCCCATAAAGCAGCAAATTAAATGGTTCAGGAAAATGTAGCACCTTTCCCACCACAAATAATCCGACATTCAATACAAAAATTGCGAAATACGTAAACAGCAAAATCACCAACCACTTTGCCACATACACCTTCCACCGCTTCACAGGCAGACTAAGCAAATGCTTCCACCCATTCTCACTGAACTCTCGGTAATGCACAATAGCGGCAAGCAACGTGATCCCCATCGGACAAAAGGTCGCCCACATATACATCATCTCCTGAATCAGGACACCCCAGGAATCCAGTCCAGCCTTTTGTCCACGTCCCATTAAATAATCGTAGCGAAATCCCACATCAAGAAGCATCATCACCGCTACCATCAGTGGCGCCCCAATTGCCAACCACCATATGATTCCTTTTTTCTGCTTGTATAACTCCGCTTTTACCAGTATCAGCGCACTCATATGCTCTCCACCCCGCTAGTCAAAGACAGGAAGATATCTTCAAGCGATTCTCTTTCCTCGCTTACATGCCAAATATCATGCCCGCGTATCACAAGCTCGCGATTAATTTCAGCCGCTCTACTTTTATCTGTGTCTACATACAACATAGCTTCTTTTCTTTCTACGCGATATCCCGCTTCCAACAGCCATTGTCCGGCTTCATGCGGCCGATTCGTTTCGATCCGCAGCCTTGGCACACTTCTGGCCTGCAGTTCCGCAAGCTCACCTTGAAATAGCAAATGACCTCGGTTAATAATTCCCACTCGATCCGCCATCAATTCCACTTCACGCAGAATGTGGCTAGAGACAAGCACGGTGATCCCCATCTTTTCAGGTAAGTTCACGATCAGATCACGAATCTCATGAATCCCGGCCGGGTCCAGTCCGTTCGTTGGTTCATCAAGAATCAACAGCTCCGGTTGACCAAGCAAAGCCTGGGCAATTCCAAGGCGCTGCTTCATGCCAAGCGAATAGTTTTTTACTTTTTTATTCTTCCATTCCGTCAAACGGACGATCTCTAATACACGTGCAATGTCCTTGTTGTCTGCACCAAGCAGCTTCCGGGTCACCTCAAGATTCTCGTATCCGGTCAAGTGGCCATAATACGAAGGGGATTCTACGAGCGAACCCACTTTACGTGCAATCTCCAAGCGGTTCTGCGGCAGGGATTTCCCAAAAATCCGTACCTCTCCTTTTGTAGGTGTAATAAGCCCAAGCAGCATGCGAATGGTTGTCGTTTTTCCTGCCCCATTCGGACCAAGAAAACCGTATACCTCTCCTTTTTTAACCTGTAATGATAAATCATGAACAGGTGTAAATTGCTTAAATTTCTTTGTTACATGTTCTGTTTCAATCACCAGCGTACTCATCAGATTTCTCCTTCCTGTTTTCGCTGGTTTCAGTGTACCTTTCCTTCCTTAAGGCTGGTTTGTGCTCTCCTTAATTGCTCCTTAATTTTCCTGACATAAAAAAAGAGCCTACGCGGCATACGTAAGCTCTTTTCTCGATCTTCTCTTATGGCTGAATCATCGATAACGCAACTTTCTCCAATTCTTCTTTGCTAATCATGCCTGACACATGAATGCCGTACATGCTGTGATTGCCCTGCTTCGGAATGACTACAAACAACGTCTTTTCTTTATCTTTGCCCACTCCAAACAAAGCACGGTACCCGTTCAATGTATATTCTTCTGTTTTGGCATACTCACTCGGCAGCCCTAGCTGCTCAGCATCTTGCATTTCATTCTCAAAAATGCTTAATCCTACACCTTCCTTTTCATAGTACATATTAATAGTTGGCTTCTCATTCTTGTCCTTTACACTCGCGGCACCGACTGCATTCGACAACTTATATCCCTGCGGAACGTAAGTAGGGGTATGGACAGGAAATTCCAGCAGTTTCTGTGACTCTTCCAATGTTAGCAGCCGTAAATCTTGCTGAGCCGGGTCCACCTGCATCATTTTCTCTGAATAAGGGGCAAGTTCTTTCTCCAATTGTTCATACCTCTCCCGCTCCGCTGCACTTAACTGATTGGGATCCAGTTTCCCACTCCCTTCGATCATCTTCTTATGATAGTGTGCCACTTCACGCAACAAGCGTTCCATCTGCTCGTATTCCTGTTGATTCAACACTTTTTTCGCTTCTTTCAGCTTCTCTTCAATCTGTTCATACTCTGCGCTTGTACCACCTTGAGAAAGAAAATTCGCCTTTGACTCAAAGATATGATCAGCCAAATACGAATACCCTGCAAATCCCGCCGTTGGAACCATAATCCCTATCGCTATCATCACAGCCATGACACGCTTTTTCATCGGCACATCCCTCTTTTTATATGGAATATTTTTCAGCACATTCTGCTTCATCTTTTCGTTATCCATCATCTGATCGACTTCTACTCGCAACGCTTGTTGAATCTGCTTTTCAAACTCCATGGCGCTCCCCTGCCTCTCCGAAGAAATGTGTAGCATTCGTTTGTTTTTTTCTTAGTTTTTGTAGTGCAGAATGAATTCTCGATTTAACCGTACCGACAGGGATGCCTAGAATGTGGGCAATTTCATCCTGCGAATACTCATGAAGATAGCGAAGGACAATGACCTGCTTATACTTATAAGGTAACTCTTGAATCTGCTCGATCCACTGCTGGTGTTCTAGCTTATCTGCTATAGCATTCGCCACATCCGGCTCCACTTCCACTGATGTATATCGCTGCTTTTTCTCCAGTAAGCGAAATAACCGCCATGTTTTACGCCGATAATTATGAACCTGCCGCACCGCAATTCCAGTTACCCATGAACGAAAAGAACGCGTGGAATCAAATTTCGCCAGCGATCGATACACTTCAATATAGATTTCCTGCACAACATCTTCCATCACAGTGCGATCCTCTAATAAGAAGCGAACGGTTCCCATTACATCACGGATGGTTCGGTCATAAAGCTGACTAAACGCAGTTTTGTCTCCCGTAAGCGACTGATGAATCAGTACATTAACTTCTTCTTCGTTTGTCTCTCTCACCTTTCCCTCTCCTCTTTTTGCTTTATTCACTTGATATTGGCTGGAATTTGATTTTGCGTTCATTTTTTTGTTTATAAATACATGAAAAGCCTGACCTATTTTTCTATAGAGCAATAGGTCAGGCTTTTGTATTTTTCGTACTATCGGTTATCTTTAAAAATGAGACATATATATTCGTTCCTTTTCCCACCTGACTCATCACGTCAATTTTCCCCTGATGTGCTTCGATAATCTGTTTGGCGATTGCCATCCCAAGTCCTGATCCCTGATGCTGCTCATTCGTACTTGTCCCTCGGTAATAACGGGTAAACAAACTCTCTACATCCTCGGCCGTCATGCCTTTTCCGTTATCTTCAACTTCTATGCCTATCTTTTCCTTCTGCTCGGTGATACGAATCACAATACGTGTGTCCGGTGAATTATGAATCACTGCATTATAGATCAGATTCGTAAATGCCCTCGTCAAAAAACGCGGATCAAATGTAAACCCGACATATTCGGTATCCGTCATAAATTCAATTTCCCGCTCCGCATACCGGGGGGTGTTTAATACATCAATGACGACTTCGCGTACGACATCAACGATATTTCCTTCTTTTTTCTGAAGTGGAAGCACATTATTTTTTAATTGGTATGTAAGACGTAAATCATCAAGCAGCTTTTCCATGTACTGTGTTTTTCCGAGAATGATATCCACGTATTTTTGTCGTTCGTCAGGCGTGATCTCATAATCTGGATTAGCTAGTACTTCGCTGTACCCTTTGATCGAAGCAAGCGGTGTCTTAATATCATGTGAAAGATTTGTCACCCATTCTTCTCGCATCTTCTCTAGTCTTGCACGCTGCCGTTCATTCTCCTGAAGCGCATCCGATAGCTGATTTAAGCTTTGATAGACATCGCGATATAACCCTTTGGGCTGATACCTTACTTCATACTGTCCGCGTGCGAGCACCTGAATCCCCTGAATGATGGTAACGAGTGGACGCGTTAGTTTTCGACTAGAAAAATAGCCAATCGTCAGTACCATCAGCAGCGTAAGCCCTAAAACAGCAAGAATGCCTTCTTTCCAAAAACCAGAAATTTTAGCCGGACTGAAGTATACGGTATATTTGGCAATTTTCTCATAAGAAAAACCAATCACATAGCTCCACTTCACTCCATTTTGTTTCACCCAGCTTACGTATATACTCGTCCCCTCAATAGAGCCATCATATCTGTGATAATGTACAATTTCTCCCGGTGTATAATGAACAGGCACAGAAGCAGGCTTGTTCAGACTGTATACTTCCGTTCCATAAGGATCGAGGATCTGAATCCAGGCTTTTTCCTTCTTCAACAGTGTTTGTCCTTGCGGTACCACCATCGGCTTTCCATTAGCAAATGCAATATAGCGTTGAAACTCGCGCACAGATTTTTCAGACACAAGCTTCGGATCGCCGTCTGCTGATAAAAAATAAAAAGCGGCCGCCAAATTAATAAATGTAAATGCGACCGTCATCAGCGCGAGGGGCACAAGAAACAGGCTAATCATTTTCCATTTCATTCACCCGCTCTCCCGCTTCGTAATTTATACCCAAGTCCGCGCACCGTTACAATATAAACCGGTTCAGATGGATTATCCTCCAATTTCTCACGTAAATGCCGGATATGAACCATAATCGTATTGTCATATCCTAAATATTCTTCTTCCCATACGGCTTCGTATAACCTGCTTTTGCTAAAAATCTGATTTGGATGACGAGCAAGAAAGCTCAGCAGTTGATATTCTTTCGCGGTCAGCACGACCCGTTTACCTGCTTTCCGAACTTCACCGCACTTCTCATCCACTTCAATATCCCCAAAGGTATACGACACTTCTTGCTGCTGAAAATGCTGATGTCTACGAAAGTATGCTTTCATTTTATACGCTACTTCTTTCGGACTGAACGGCTTCGTCATATAATCATCCCCACCGATCCCTATCCCCAATATTTTATCTGTATCTTCATTTTTCGCAGACAGAAAAAAAATCGGTGCAATCGTCATTTCACGTAAACGGCGACACACTTCAAACCCATCCATATCCGGCAGCATAATATCAAGCACAATGTGATCCGGTTGTTCCACTCGACACAATTCAATCCCTTGTTGACCGGTAGATGCTTTATAAATCAAAGAGAATCCTTCTTTTTTTAACACTGTTTCTAACAATTGCAATATATCTTCTTCATCATCAATTAACAAAATTTTTTTCATCGAAATGTCCGGCATCGCCAACATGTTGTCACCTCATTCTGTCCATACAGAGTATAAAGTCCTCTGATATTATAGCATGTATTGGAAAATCGCTAACTTAAGTCCTCCTTAAATTTCGAGTCCCTCCTCATCAAGGCAAAAAAAACACCCTCCCCATAAAGAGACGATGTTTACCCTGCGTACGAGTTCCAGGTTTAGTTCTTAATTTGACAGCACGAGCATATACCGTATACTTCCATGCGATGTGTTTCTATTTGAAATCCTGTACTAATAGCTGCCTGCTCTTCTACCTCATACAAAGACGGATAATGAAAGTCTTCGACTGACCCACATTTAACACAAACTGCATGATAGTGTTCAAGCATATTGGCATCAAATCTACTTGAATTATCTCCATAAGTAAGTTCACGAACGAGGCCAGCTTCCTTAAATGTACGTAAGTTATTATATACTGTTGCAATACTCATGTTTGGGAACTTTCCCTCTAGCGATTTATATATTTCATCAACTGTGGGATGAGACATTGTTTCCAGCAAATATGTTAAAATTGCATGACGTTGCGGAGTCATCCGCACCCCGGCATCCCTAAGCTTTGTGAGTGCCTCTTGCAAAGCGGTAGCGGACATAGTCAGTACCTCTTTCCGAACCAAGAATGATTCTCGTTTTAAATAATTTATTAA